>CABUAL010000018.1 GCA_902489515.1 uncultured Collinsella sp.
CATGTCGCTCTCGATCGTGCTCGTGGCGTTTCTTGGTCGAACCATCGGCCAAAGTGTAGGTGCCGCTAAAGGCCTCGTCGCCGCCCTCGACGGGGAAGGTCACGCCGTAGACCTCGACACGGAAATAACCGCCGGCGGGCGCCGTCTCACCAAAATCGATCTTGAGCGTCTGACCATCGACCTTGCACGCGGGCTTCATGGGCGTACGGTCCATAAGGTCATCGCCCGAGAGCATCGTCAGACGCGTGTCGTCCGCACCAAAGGTCGTGCCATCGACAAACGTCAGCGAAAGACCGCTCAGCTCCTCATCGGCATCGGCCTGGACCTCCCAGGTGATACGAGTCTCGGTGCCACCGACCACGTCGCTACCCGAACCGGTATTGGGTCGGGCGGTGATCTTTGCGGTCTCAAGTGCCTGAGCGGTCGAGGGCACGCAGGCCCCCGCGCATACCAGGGCGAGCGCCACAGCCAGGGCACAGGCCAGCTTTTGGAGCATCAAGGGCAGTGGATGGCTCGTGCCCATGGCTCCTTGGTTCAATCGAGACAAGGTGGCTCCTAACGTTTAAGTTGCCGACATAACGGGGCGGGATGACGCCCATTCAAGAAACGCAAAGGCCCTCTCCGCCAAAACGGAAAGGGCCCGCTTGCAATCAAGTGACTATTCTACTTGATGTTGTACTTAGCCATGAGGGCGTCAACGGTACCGTCGTCGGTCAGGTCCTTGATAGCCTGGTTGATGTCGTCCTTGAGCTTGGTATTGCCCTGGTTGATGGCGATGGCATACTCCTCGCCGGTGCTGATCTGCTTGATGGTCTGGCAGGTGTTGAACTGCTCGGCGGTCAGCTGGCTGGCAACGGAGCGGTTGGTGACTACGGCGTCACCCTTATCGGACTGCAAGGCGCTGAAGCACTCGGTAGCATCCTTGTAGGGGACGATCTTGGCCTTGGGGAAGTTCTCCTGGGCAAAGGCCTCGGCGGTCGAGCCAGACTGGACGATGATGGTAGCGTCGGCGTTGTTGAGCTTCTCGCTGTAGTTGTCAGCCGTGATGTCGGCGTTATCGACCTTGGTCACGATGGCCTGATCGTCCATGTAGTAGGAATCGGAGAAAGTGACTTCCTTCTCACGCTCGGGCGTGTCAGTGATAGCCGCGATGGAGACGTCATACTTGGCACCCGAAGCGACGCCCGGAACCAGCGTGTCAAAGTCATTGTTGACGTACTCGACATCCAGGCCCAGCTTGTCGCCGATAGCCTTGATAAGCTCAAGGTCAAAGCCCTGATAATCGCCGTTGTCGTCCTTGTACTCAAACGGGGCGTACTCGGCAGAGGTGCCGACGGTCAGCGTGCCGTCCTTGACGAGTGCGTACTCCTTGGAGCCGTCGACCTTCTCGACCTTAGCGTCGTCAGAGCTGCTGGAACCGGCATCAGAACCAGAGGTGGCGTTGGACGAGCCGCAGCCCGTCAGAGCAAGGGCGAGCGCCATAGCACCCGTGGCGGCAAATGCGCCAAGCTTCTTGAGCTTCATAATCAGTCTCCTTCCGGTGACCTCGTTTGATTCAGAGGTCTGCAAAAACTGTTGGCTATTATGCACCCGGAATTACGAATCTGCAATGAGAAAACTGATTGAAACAAACCCATAACGTGAATGGAATACTCTACTTTGTGACAGTCATTACTGCTGCAACGACCTTAATAGTCTAATTTCAGCTGCATAACCTGCAAGTTCGTTCGGAGTCTCCAAAATAAACGGCAGCGAACGCAAACGGCCATTCGATACAATATTCTGCATAACCTGCATACCGCCACCAAATTCTTCGCTGCCAAGGTATCCCTTGCCGATGCACTCGTGGCGATCTTTATGGGCGCCACAAGGGTTCTTCGAGTCGTTGATATGCACGGCGCGCAAGCGCTCGATACCCACCACGCGGTCGAACTCGTCGAGTACGCCGTCAAGATCATGGATGATGTCGTAGCCGGCATCGCTCACATGGCAGGTGTCCAAACAAACGCCCAGCTTATCGGACAGCTCTGGGCACTTGGCGGCAACGCCCTCGATAATGCGCGCCAGTTCTTCAAAGCTACGGCCCACCTCGGTGCCCTTGCCCGCCATGGTCTCAAGCAATACCGTCGTCTGCTGTCCCTCAAACATCACCTGGCACAGCGTGTCGACAATCATCTGAATGCCGGCGTCTGCCCCCTGTCCCACATGCGCACCGGGATGGAAGTTGTAGTAGTTGCCGGGCAGTGCTTCCAGACGCTGCAAATCTTCCGCCATAGCCTCCAAGGCAAACTCGCGCGCTCGCTCCTTAGCGGAGCAGGGGTTATAGGTATACGGGGCATGCGCCACCAGCGGTCCAAAGTCGTTTTGCGCCATAAGCTCGCGCAGAGCCGCCACGTCATCCATGTCAAGGTCTTTTGCCTTGCCACCGCGCGGGTTGCGCGTAAAGAACGCAAAGGTATTGGCACCAATGGACAACGCCGTCTCCCCCATTGCCCGATAGCCCTTCGTCGTCGAAAGATGGCACCCAATCGTCAGCATCTCCAGCTCCCCCTCATCAGTTGCGGTGAAATACGGTCTATTGGTGCCTTATTTTGGCGCAAACAGACCGTATTCCACCGCAAGATATAAAAGGGGCATCAGGGGCAAGGTCCGCCGAGCCCCCTTGAGCACCAGCACCGCAGCCTAGAGCGTCAAGCGAATCGCATCGATAATCTGCGCGCAGCGCTGCGTGGCGGCAAGAGGCATAACGGGGCTTTCAAGCTCTCCCGTCTGGACGAGCTGCGTCGCATGCTGAATTTCGCCGTAGAAATCATCGACTTCAAACGGAGCATTAATTTCGAGCATTCGTCCGTCGGAGTACTTCACATGGGCGAGCTCGGGGCGATGGAGGCGCTCGATTTCCACCGAACCCCGTTCGCAGGCAATCGTTAAGCGGCTTTCATATGCTGCTTTGCCGTCGCACACCATATGAATGGGTATACCGCCGACACTCATATGGATCTCATCGGCCCAATCCACGCGGCCGCCTAATACGTCACGCCAGCGAACTTCACGAGACGAAACATCGCACGCACCCGCAAGCAGATCCTCAAACCACCCGACCGCATAGCAGCCCATGTCATATAGACAGCCACCCTGCAACGGATCGAGCAGATAACTCGAAGGGGACTCACCATAATCGAGTTTTTGCACGCTTTCGATCGAGACGATACAGCCGAGCTCGCCCGACGCAAGCAAACCCTTCACGCGAGTATGCATCGGACAAAACCGATTTTTCATCGCCTCCATAAACGGCACACCGCACTCACGGGAAACAGAGGCGATCGCATGGGCCTCTTCTTCATTCAAAACGGCCGGCTTTTCGCACAGCACGGCCTTTCCCGCGCGCAGTGCCCGACAAGCCCAATGTGCATGCATGCCATGTGGAATAGCCAAGTAGATTGCATCGACATCGGGATCGGCAATCAACGTATCATAAGCCGCATCGCCGCTATCGTCAGCCGTGGCATAACTGTGCGCGGCATCAATCGAAAACGCTCGACAAAATTTCTCGACATGTGCAGGAGTGCGGCCGGCCGCAGCCACCAGCCGTGCCTCGTCGACCTTCTTGAGCGACGATGCAAATCGATGCGAAATGTGCCCAGCGCCCAAAACGCCCCAACGAACCTCACGCAAATCATCACATGAATCCCGATAGCCCACGACAGCCCCCTTCAGTTGCGGTGGAATAGTTCCTGTTTAAGCCCCATTCTGCCGCAAACAGGAACTATTCCACCGCAAGTTATAAAAGGGTCATGAGGAGCGCGTTTTGCCGAAGGCCTTGAGCACCGCCGTCACGGGGCCAGGCTGAAAACGGCGGCGTACGTCGTCCAAGCGCCCGGGGATATCGATGTGCTGCGGGCAGTGACGTGCGCATTTGCCGCACTTGACGCAATTGCTCACCAGCTTGGGCTCGTTCGTCCGCACCGCGCTCGCCGTAAAGTATTGAGACAGCCCCGTAAACCAACTATGCGCGTAACTCGCGTTGTAGGCGGCAAAGCAGCCGGGAATATTGATGCCCTTGGGGCATGGCATGCAGTAGCCGCACCCCGTACAGGGTACGCGATTCGATTTCTCAAACTCTCCTAGCACACGCGCGATGGTATCGAGCTGCTCTGTCGTCATCGAATCCGGCAGCGCGCGATCCGCCAGCACCGCGTTCTCGTCCACCTGCGCGGTATCGGTCATGCCCGAAAGCAGCATCGTGACTTGAGGATGGTTCCACACCCACGAAAGGCCCCAAGCAGCCGGCGACTTCAGGTACGGATCGCGTACGTCATCGAGCACGGCGCGGGCCCGCGGAGGCAGCTTGCCCGCCAGGCGTCCACCCAAAAGCGGTTCCATCACAAACACCGCGAGCCCGCGCTCGGCGGCTGCTATAAGTCCCGCCGTCCCCGCTTGGTAGCGCTCTCCAGCGTAGTTGTACTGGATCTGGCAAAAATCCCAGTCATACGCGTCAAGCATCGTGAGGAAGTCCGCCGCACTGCCGTGGTACGAAAAACCTATCTGGCGAATACGCCCCGCAGCCTTTTGGTGCGCAATCCAGTCCTCGATGCCCAACGCCACCACGCGCTCCCACTGGGCGGGCGAGGTGATGTTGTGCATAAGGTAGTAGTCAATATGGTCGGTCCGCAAACGGTGCAGCTGCTCGTCAAAAAAGCGGTCGAAATCCTCCGCACATTTGCACGAAGCGTGCGGCAACTTAGTCGCCAGCAACACCCGGTCGCGCAGCCCCAAGCGCTCAAGTGAGGCGCCCACGCACACCTCGTTACCGGGATAGAGATACGCGGTATCCAGATAATTAATCCCCTGCTCCACCGCACGGGAAATGATGGCATCGGATGTCTTCGCATCGGGGTGTCCCGGCGCACCGGGAAATCTCATGCAGCCCAGACCCAGAGCGGATATTCGGTTACCACTTTTGGGGTCAACGCGGTATTGCACGGCCCCTCCTTTCGCCATCAGCGCCCCGGCAAGACGAAACACAATGGTCACGCCATCGAAACACATTGGAATCGCAATCGAGAACGTATCGTAACGTAGCAGAAATCGAGCTGTCACGGCACCGCTTTAACATCAGCAAAAAGCCCGATGAAAGGAGCCGCCCATGCCCGCGCTCGACCTTTGGAACCTCGCCTCCCAGCTCAAAAGCAACGATTATCGCTGGGTCGACCTCACCCACACGCTCTCATGCGACACCCCGCACTGGTTTGGCTTTAAGCCATTTGAGTCCACCAAGCTCTTCGACTACCTGCCCGGCACGCCCGAGGACATGCTCGCGCCCATGCGTTGCTTCCAGTATTCGGTCGCCTCGCAGTACGGCACCCACGTCGACGCGCCGCGCCACTTCCATGTCGAGGGTCGTTCCCTTGGAGAGATTGAACCCATCGAGTTTATGCATCCGCTCTGCGTGATCGACAAGCATGAGGAGTGCGCCGCGAATCCCGACTTTATCCTGACCATCGAGGACCTCAAAGCCTGGGAGGATGAGCACGGTCGCATTCCCAAGGACGCTTTCGTCGCCTTCCGCTCCGACTGGTCCAAGCTCGCCGACCTCGAGAACAAGGACGAGGACGGCCAGCCCCACTACCCCGGCTGGGACCTCGGCGCCATCAAGTGGCTCGTTGAAGAGCGCGACATCGGCGCCATCGGCCACGAGCCGGCTGACACCGACCCGGCGAGCGTGACCACGCGTGAGGACGCCTACCCCTACCCCGGCGAACAGTACATCCTCTCGGTCGACCGCTATCAGATCGAGGTCATGGACCATCTAGACGAGCTTCCCGCCACGGGCGCCGTCATCTTCTGCACCTTCCCCAAGGTGCGTGATGGCGTCGGATATCCCGCACGTGTCTTTGCGGTCTGCCCCGCGTCATAAGTTCCCATGCGTTTGTTCTTCTAAATACGGCCATCCGGTGCACGCGACATGGCCCGGCGGCATACAATCCATCAGGCGCCCCATACGCGGGCGCCTTTTTATGGGGAGATGATTCACATGCAGATCAACAAGGTCGCCTTCATCGGCAAGGGCGGCGTGGGCCTGCTCTACGGCAGCATGATCGCCCAAGCGCTCGGCAACGACGCCGTCGAATACGTTATGGACGACGCGCGCTTTGAGCGCCACGCGGGTGATGCGCTCACCGTCAACGGCAAGCCCTGCGCGCTCAAGTCCGTCCGCGCGAGCGAGGCGACGCCCGTCGACCTGGTCATCCTCACGGTCAAGACAACCGGGCTCGATGTGGCGCTCAAAACCCTGGAAAGCGTCGTGGGACCCGACACGCTGATCGCGTCGCTGTGCAACGGCATCACGAGCGAGCAGAAGATTGCCGAGCGCTTTGGCTGGGAGCACACCGTCCTTGGTATCTGCCAGGGCATGGACGCCGTGTTTCTCAACGGCGCGCTCACCTTTACCAATGCGGGCGAGATCCGCTTTGGTGCGGCCGCCGGCACCGACCCCGCGACCGTCACCGCTATCGACGGGCTCTACACGCGCTGCGGCATCGCCCACACCGTCGAGGACGACATCGCCCACCGCATGTGGGCAAAACTTATGCTCAACGACGGCATCAACCAGACTTGCATGGCCTACGGCGGCACGTACGGAAGTGCCACGGAACAGGGCTCCGAGCAGCTCCGCAGTTTTGTCTCCGCCATGCGCGAGACGCTTGCGGTCGCCAACGCCGAGGGTATCGAGCTCACCGAGGCAGACCTAACGCAGATGGTGCATCTCATCGAGGGGCTCGACCCCGCCGGCATGCCCTCGATGGCGCAGGACCGCGTCGCGCAGCGCAAAACAGAGGTCGAGGAGTTCGCGGGCACCGTCCGCCGCCTCGCGGCCAAGCACGATATCCAGGCGCCGCAGAACGAATGGCTCTATCGGCGCATCCGTGATATCGAGGCAAGCTGGTAACGCCGCCGCACCGCATCCAACAGTCTCAATAGCAAAAACCGCCGCAAAGGGCACTCCCCTTGTGGCGGTTTTCATGTTCAGCCACGGCCAACAGTCATTTTCGCAACAGCTAGAGATGCGACTCCGGAACCTCGTCCTCATCGTCGCGACAAAGGACAACACCGGCGCTTCCCAGCAGTGTGACCGCGATCAGCGCGCCGACCACAATAGGAGCAGCCCCGCACGAGCCCTGCATGCCTGCGACAAACGCAGCTGTAGGGCCAAGACAGCCAAGTACCAATGCGACGGCGGCGATAGCGATATCTCGAGCGTTCATGAGACCACTTCCTCCACGAGAAAGACCTTATTTCTCATGAACCAGTGTGCCCCGCATGCATACGCCCAGCGTACCGCCACGGTAAGGGCTCTGTTAACTCAAACGCACATAAAGAAAGGGCGGCTTTACGTTGCCTAAAAGCTCAGTAAAGACGCCCGCCCATCATGTGCCTATTTTGCTCTGATGGCAGATTACCAACCGGTGTAGTAGTCGGTGGTTCCGGCAGCGCAGCCGGAGTCATAGACCTTGCAATCACCCTTGGAGCCCGTAAAGGTCGAGCCCTGGGCCATATCGCCCGCGGCAACAACGTAATAGCCGTCGGAATCGCGCCAGAAGCCCTCAGAATCCTGAGTCCATTCGCCCGTGCGATAGTGATAAAGCACATTGCTGCTGTAATAGGTCTCGCGGCGACCGTTGTAGTTATTGACACCCGCAGAGCGCGTCAGGCCCGATCCGTTCGCGTAGGACGCGGCAGACGCGTAGGACGGAGTGTAACCGGCGTTGTAGTACGAAGCCTGGGCGGCCTCGGCAGCCTCCGCCTCGGCGGCAGCAACCTCGAGCGCTTCGCGCTTGGCATCCTCAAGTGCAGTGCGCAGCTCATCGAGCTCGGTCGACTTCGCGTCGACCTCCTCCATCGTCAAAAGACTGCCCGCACCGTCGATACAACTCTGCAGTACAGCGCGCTCGTCATCGGTGGCATAGTCGCCATACATGTTCATAATGATTTGAGCGCGCATCTCCAAGGAATCGCGCTTGGCCTCCATCGAGGCGTTCCACTCCTGCATGGAGCCAAAGCCGTCGCCACGGTAGTCGACGGGCTGCACCAGCGTCGCCTCAGACGGCGTAGACCCGACCGTATCGGACAGTGTTGCGGCGTGGGCATCAGTTGCGCCGGCGCCCGCCAAAAGCGCCACGGCCAGAGCGGCGGAAAGGGCGGCGGCTTTCGGTTTTCGTGAATCGATCCTCATGTAGCTGGAAACCTCCGTAGTGCGTTTTTGCTGCGTTTGAGCTGCGTGTGATTCGATCGCGCTGCATAGTACCCCGAGCAATTCGCGACCTGCGGTTTTACTCAAAAGGTGCACGTCAATTGCGTAAAACTCACATCCTCTCAACAGGAGTTTTCCACAACTCGAATGCATAAAGCATGCCAAAAACCCTGTTTTTGCATGCTCGCTATACAAAAAAGGCGCCTGTGCAAACATTGTTCGCACAGGCGCCTTGAGCAGGCATTTTATGCAGTTATACCTATCGAGTCGCAAGGGGTCCTTGCACAAGTCGCCTTACTCGTCCAGCGCGGCGAAGGCCTGCTTCAGATCCCAAATGATGTCCTCGGCGTTCTCGGTACCAATGGAAAGACGGATCGTGGAGGGCGTGATGTTCTGCTCGGCGAGCTCCTCGGCAGAGAGCTGGGAGTGCGTGGTGGTAGCCGGGTGCACGACGAGCGACTTGACGTCGGCCACGTTGGCGAGCAGCGAGAACACCTGCAGGTGATCGATGAACTTCCAAGCTGCCTCCTGGCCGCCCTTGATCTCGAAGGTGAAGATCGAGGCACCGCCGTTGGGGAAGTACTCCTTGTAGAGCTCATGATCGGGATGCTCGGGCAGGCTCGGGTGGTTCACCTTGGCGACATGGCTGTCACCGGTCAGGAACTCAACGACCTTCTTGGTGTTCTCGACATGACGGTCGACACGCAGCGACAGGGTCTCGGTGCCCTGGAGCAGGACCCAGGCGTTGAACGGGCTGATGCAGGCGCCCTCGTCACGCAGCAGGATAGCGCGGACATAGGTTGCGAAGGCAGCGGGGCCGGCAGCCTCGGCAAACGAAACACCATGGTAGGAGGGGTTGGGCTCGGCGATCTGGGCATACTTGCCGCTCGCCCTCCAATCGAAGTTACCGCCGTCGACGATCACGCCACCCAGCGACGTACCGTGGCCGCCGATGAACTTGGTTGC
The DNA here is from genome assembly GCA_902489515.1 of uncultured Collinsella sp. GTDB lineage: Bacteria > Actinomycetota > Coriobacteriia > Coriobacteriales > Coriobacteriaceae > Collinsella. The sequence goes on from CABUAL010000018.1 coordinate 9,218, forward strand.
GGAGTGAACGACGATGTTGGCACCGTGCTCCAGCGGACGGAACAGGTACGGGGTGCCGAAGGTGTTATCGACGACAACCGGCAGACCGTGCTTCTTGGCGATCTCGGAGATGGCGTCGATGTTGGGAATGTCGGAGTTGGGGTTGCCGAGCGTCTCGAGGTAGATGACTGTGGTGTTGTCCTTGATGGCACCCTCGACCTCGTCCAGGTTATGGGCATCGACAAACGTGGTCTCGACGCCAAACTGAGAAAGCGTATGCTCCAGCAGGTTGTAGGAGCCACCGTAGATGGTCTTCTGAGCAACCACGTGGTCACCGGCCTGGGCAAGTGCCTGCAGGGTATAGGTGATGGCAGCGGCACCGGAAGCAACAGCAAGACCGGCCACGCCGCCCTCGAGTGCAGCGATGCGGTCCTCGAAGACGCCCTGGGTGGAGTTGGTCAGACGACCGTAGATGTTACCGGCGTCGGCGAGGCCAAAGCGGTCGGCGGCGTGCTGGGCATTGCGGAACACGTAGCTCGTGGTCTGATAGATAGGCACGGCGCGGGCATCGGATGCGGGGTCGGCGCTCTCCTGGCCAACGTGAAGCTGCAGGGTGTCGAAACCAAAGGTGTGCTCGGGGTTGTTGATGAACTGGCTCATGATGATCTCCTTGATCGAACAAAAGTAAATAAATAAGAGAGAAGTAAGTCGCTGTCTCCTGATCACGCCGACGGGCGCAAACAGGAGCCCGGCATTCGTCTTGGTAAGCAATTCATATGCGGGCCTCCTTTCACATCCCGTTTCCGTGGTCGGCTTAATTACCTACCGCCTTTGTGTGTTTTGAATAGTACGAGCATTGTTTCGCTCGGTCAATCACTTAAAAGCGCTAACCTGTTATCGGTTTTATAGATAGCAATCGAAAGGACGGGCGCCGATGACCCTCCAGCAGCTTCGCTTTCTTATCGCCGTGGCAGAATCCGGCTCAATTAACGCCGCAGCTCAGCTCCTCTATACCGCTCAGTCCAACATCTCAAACGCCGTCAAAAGCCTGGAACAGGAACTCAATCTGGAGATCTTTACGCGCTCCAGCCGCGGCGTCACGCTCACCAACGACGGCACCGAGCTTTTGGGCTATGCGCGCCAGGTCGTAGAGCAGGCCGACATGCTCGAGGCGCGCTACGAGGACGGCGGCACCCCGCAAGCCCGCCTCGCCATTTCCGCCCAGCACTACGCCTTTTCGGTCGAGGCCTTTGTCAACGTGGTCGAGCGCTGCCGTGACAGCAAGTTCGAGTTCATCATGCGTGAGACCACCACCTCGCAGATCATCGATGACGTCCGCGCGTTTCGTAGCGACATCGGCATCCTCTATCTGGACGACTTTAACGCCCGCGTTCTGCAGAAGGCTTTTGCCGATGCGCGCGCGAGCTTCCATCCCCTATTCGACGCAACGGTCCACGTCTTCGTTAGCGAGCGCCACCCGCTTGCCCGCCGCCCGCAGCTGTCCCTTGCCGATCTCACACCATATACGCGCTACAGCTTTGAGCAGGGAACCTCAAACTCCTTCTATTACGCTGAGGAACCTTTTAGCTATATCCCCTGCGACCGCAACATACGAATCTCGGACCGCGGAACACTTACTAACTTACTTATCACGTCGAACGGTTACACCCTGTCGACCGGTGTCCTCTCCAATGAAATGCAATGGGGTATGGCATCGATCCCGTTAGCAGACGCCCCAGCGATGCACGTAGGCTATATCATGCACGACGAGCGCAAGCCCTCTCCCCTCTTGCAGCAATACCTCGACGAGCTCAACCGCATCATCCATGCCAACTAACCGTCGGAAGACGAGGTAGAAATCGTAGATTGCTAGCCCCCGGCGGGCATGGCGCTACAATGGTCACTCACACGAAACGTACCCAACGAAAGGAACCATGTGAAGGTCATCATCTATACCGACGGCTCGGCCCGATCAAATCCGGGACGCGGCGGCTACGGCGCCGTGCTCAAGTACACCAACCCCGCCGGCAAGACCTTCACCTCCGAGCTTTCGCGTGGCTACGCCAAGACTACCAACAACCGCATGGAGCTCATGGCGGTCATCGTGGCGCTCGAGGCGCTCAACCGCCCCTGCGACGTCGAAGTCCATTCCGATTCGCAGTACGTCGTCAACGCCTTCAACAAACACTGGATCGACGGCTGGAAAAAGCGCGGGTGGAAAACTGCCAACAAGCAGCCCGTTAAAAACCGCGACCTGTGGGAGCGCCTACTTGCCGCAAAAAGCAAGCATAAGGTGGAGTTCATCTGGGTTAAGGGGCATGCCGGCCACGAGCTCAATGAGCGCTGCGACGAGCTCGCCACCAACGCGGCCGACGGCAGCAACCTAGATATCGACACCGGCTTTAACGAGAGCGACCTGTAACGGCGTTTTCGCACGCTTTTGTGTCCTCCCGCGCTACACTCGTCCTGTAGGCCAAACAATGCAAGGGGGACACATGCTGCGCATCGCAACCATCGGCACATCCATGATCACCGACGACTTTATCCAAGTCGTCAATGCCAACGACCAGGCTACATTCGTAGGCACGCTCTCGCGCGATGCAGATCGCGGCGCCGCCTTCACCGCTAAGCACGGCGGCGAGCGTAACTTCACCGCGCTTGACGAGCTTGCGTCCGCTGCCGACGTCGACGCCGTCTACATCGGCAGCCCCAACGCGCTCCATCACGAGCAGGCGCTCGCCTGCATCGCCGGCGGTAAGCACGTTATCGTCGAAAAGCCCTTCTGCGCCACCGAGGCGCAAGCGCTCGAGGTCTTTCGCGCAGCCGAGGCGGCGGGCGTCGTAGCCCTCGAGGCCATGCGCCCGCTCCATGACCCCGCTTTCCACGCCGTCGAGGACGCCCTGGGCGAGATTGCGCCCATTCGTCGTGCATCGTTGCGCTTTGGCAAGTATTCTTCGCGCTACAACGAGGTTCTCGCAGGGCGCGCCACCAATATCTTCGACTGCCACATGGCCTCGGGCTCCCTCATGGACATCGGCGTCTACACCGTCGAGCCCATGGTCGAGATCTTCGGCATGCCCTCCGGTCTCACCAGCATGGCCACGCTGCTCGACCCCTCAACGCAAGAGCTCACCCATGGCCCCATCGACGGTTGCGGCTCCATTCTCGCCAGCTACGGCGGTGGCCGTATCTCCGTCGAGCTCGCGCACTCCAAAATTACGAATGACCTGCTGCCCTCGCAGATCGAAGGCGAGCGTGGCACTATCCAGATCGACCATCTGTCCACGCCCCGCAACGTCCGCATCGACTATCGCGGCGACGTCGTACGCGGCTCGGCGACCGAGGCACCGCGCGAACAGGGAGACAACGGCCGCGTGCTCGACCTGCCCAAATCGAGCAACACTATGGAATACGAACTCACAGACTTTATCACCGCCATCGGCGGCATCGATAACGTTAAGGAAGAGATTTGGGAGACCCCGGCGGGACGCCACGAGCTTGGCCACTACCGCGATGTCACACTCGTCTCACTGCGCATCATGGATGCCGTGCGCCAGCAGGCCGGCATAACCTTCCCGGCCGACGCAGGCAAACAGGCATAGCTATGGGCCTCTTCGATACGTTCTTCTCCAGCGTCACCGGCGGCAGTCGAGAGCCTCAAAAACCATCAAACGTCGAGCTCGAGCTGCGCCGCAGGCTTACTGTGTTCGCAAGCGACGAGGCCACTCAAGACACTCCCCTGCGCTATTTCCTGCGCTGGGCGGGGCAAGTCCAGGGCGTTGGCTTTCGCTTTACCAACACCAACCTCGCGCAGGCACGCGCGCTCACCGGCTGGGTGCGTAACATGGAAGACGGCTCAGTCGAGATGGAGATACAGGGGGCTCCGGCAAATATCCTATCTCATCTCGAGGCGCTTCATGCCTCCTACGAGCGTATGGGAACGCGTTTTCGCCTCGTAGACGCCCAGGCCCGAGCCCCACTTGCCAATGAAGACGGTTTCACGCCTCGTTATTAGTATTGTGTGCTAAATACGGTATCATTTACCTACGACCGTTGATAGAAAAGAGGCGAGGCGCATGGCGGTGCAAAGAAGGAATACCAGGCAGCGAAAGCTGGTTCTTGACGCCGTGCGCCAAAGCTATAACCATCCCACCGCCGACGAAATCTACAACGTCGTGCGCGCGCAGGATGACAAAATCAGCCGCGGCACGGTCTACCGCAACCTCAATCTCTTGGCCGACGCCGGGGAGATTCTCTCCATCAAGACGCCGGGCGG
>CABUAL010000019.1 GCA_902489515.1 uncultured Collinsella sp.
CCGACATTCCCGCCGTCATGGCTATCTATGACGCGGCCCGCGCCTTTATGCGCGCGCATGGCAACGCCACACAGTGGCCCGAGGGCACGCCTTCTGCCGAGCAACTGGCTGCCGATATCGCCGCCGGTGGCAGCTATGTGTGCGAAGTCGATGGCCGCGTGGTGGCGACGTTTGCCTTTTTGCCGGGCCCGGACGAGTGCTATGACGTAATTGAGGATGGTCAATGGCGCAGCGACACTCCGTACGCCGTGCTGCACCGTGTGGCGTCCGATGGCACCGTGCACGGTATCGCGGCTGCGATGTTTGCCTTTGCCAAGGAGCGTGCCGATCACCTGCGCATCGACACGCATCAGGACAACCTGCCCATGCAGGGCGCGAGTATTAAGGCGGGGTTCGAGCGTGCCGGCGTCGTGTATGTGTCGGACGGCACGCCGCGTGTTGCGTTCGACTGGCTGCGTGAGGCGTAAGAGTAGGGGCACGTGTCAACAATTCGCACGAACGAAAATGGTCCCGGGTGGGGCCATTTTCGTTCGCTGCGCTGATTTGCAAGCCGGCCTTCGCAAGGCGCGAACCTACGAAAATCGCCGCGCGGCAACGCAGGGCGATGAGCTTGGTCGGGGGATAGGGCCCGCTTCGCCCGCCGGCCCGTACATTGTATCATCCAGTGTGGAGCGTGAACGCCCGTTGCCGCGTGCGATGGGCTTGCAATAAGAGGAGAGCCATGTCGAAGCAAGCGGTCGTTGGAATCTTAGCGCACGTCGATGCCGGCAAGACCACGTTGGCCGAGGTCATGCTGTTCAACGCGGGTCGCATTCGCAAGCGCGGCCGCGTGGACGATGGCGATTCGCATCTGGACACGAACGCGATCGAGCGCGAGCGTGGCATCACGATTTTTTCGTCGCAGGCCGTGCTCGACCACGGTGATACCCACGTCATGCTCGTGGATGCGCCCGGCCACGTCGATTTTTCGGCCGAGGCGGAGCGCACGCTGCGCGCGCTTGACTATGCGATTTTGGTTGTGGGTGCCAACGACGGCGTGCAGGGACACACCGAAACCCTGTGGCGCCTGCTTGCACGTTATGACATCCCGACATTCATCTTCATCAACAAAATCGATTTGGAGAATCCCGGCCGCGATGTTTTGCTGGCACAACTTGGGCAACGTCTCTCCGAGGGCTGCCTGGATGCCGGCGAACTGCTGGCGGGCGGGGCCGTTCAGGAGGACGCTGCCGCGTTAGACGAAGAAGCGCTCGAGGAGTTTCTTAAGGCGGGTGAGCTTTCCGTCGCGACGCTGTCGCGCATGGTTGCCGAGCGCAAGCTCTTTCCCTGTTTTGCCGGGTCGGCGCTCAAGGACCAAGGCGTGGACGAGCTGCTGGATGGCATATGCGCGCTGATGCGTGAACAGGCGTGGCTCCCGGAGTTTGCCGCGCGCGTCTATCGTGTCAGCCGCGGGGATCGCGGCGAGCGCTTGGCATGGGTTAAAGTAACCGGCGGCACACTGCATGCCAAGCAGATGATTGGCGGACGTTCCGGTGCCGAGGCATGGGAGCAGAAGGTCGATCAGGTACGCATCTATAACGGCGAGAAGTATGAGCTTGCCCAAGAAGTTGCTGCTGGCGGCATTTGTGCCGTGACGGGCCTTGCGCACGTTCGCCCAGGGGACGCCCTGGGCGCGGAATCCGCGTGCGATGCGCCCGTCATTGCGCCGGTCCTCACCTATACGGTGCTTCCGGGCGAACACGATGTCCACGCGGTGTTCAAAGCGTTGGCCGAGCTTGCCGACGAGGATCCCATGCTCGGCGTAAGCTGGAACACGCATCTTGAGCAGATTCATTTGCAGCTGATGGGCGCCGTGCAACTCGAGGTCGTGCAGCGCGTGCTTGCCGATCGTTTTGGCCTTGCGGTCGAGTTTGAGCCCGGCGGCATTCTCTATAAGGAGACTATTTCGCAGCCGGTCGAGGGCGTGGGCCACTTTGAGCCACTGCGCCACTATGCCGAGGTACATCTGCGTCTGGAGCCGTTGCCAGCGGGTTCGGGCGTGCAGTTTGGTACCGTGACCTCGACCGACGAGCTCGATCTTAACTGGCAGCGTCTGGCACTCACCAACGCCATGGAGCGCGATCACTTGGGCGTGCTGACCGGCTCGCCCATCACCGATGTGCGCATTACGCTCACGGGCGGCCGTGCGCATGCCAAACATACCGAGGGTGGCGATTTTCGCCAGGCCACGTACCGCGCGATTCGCCAGGGTTTGATGCGGGCGCGCGAGGCCGGCGCGGCGGTGCTGTTGGAGCCGTGGTATCGCTTTGAGCTCGAGGTGCCGGGGGAGTGCGTGGGTCGGGCGCTCTCGGATGCCACGCGCATGGGTGCCGAGTACGAGCCGCCGACGATGGCGGGAGACCGGGCGACGCTTGTGGGTCGCGTACCGGCATCCGAGGTGCAGGATTATGCGCTGGAGGTAGCCGCCTATACGAGTGGTCGTGGGCATCTGTACCTAGAGTTCGCCGGCTATGCGGCTTGCCATGATGCTGAGCGCGTCATCGAGGCGGCCGCCTATGAGCCCGAGGCCGATCTGCCCAACACGCCCGATTCGGTCTTTTGCTCTCACGGTGCCGGTTACACGGTCAAATGGTACGACGTACCCGCCGCGGCGCACGTAAAGGTCGATTCCTCTACCTTCCGCCCCTGGCGAGCAGCAGACGCCGAGTTTTTCGGCCACATGTGACAAAGTGACAGTTCCTTTGTCACATGCTATTGGTATAACTTGGTACAAGTTGGTATAACTATTGCCAGGGTTTGCCAATCCGAGGAGGCCGACATGAATCCAAATCCCTTTAAGCCAACGGCAGGCAAGCGGCCTCCGATGCTCATTGGTCGCGAGTCGGTCATCGAAGATTTCGAGGAAGGGCTCGATAACGGCGCCGGAGCGCCGGGTAGGCTCATGCTCATTACGGGAAACCGCGGCTGTGGCAAGACGGTTCTCCTACGGGAGCTGCAACGTCTAGCCAATGAGCGCGGATGGGCGGTTGTCTCCGATTCCGCTTCGCTTGGCTTATGCGATCGCTTAGCCGACGCGCTTCGCTCGAATAAACCCGTTGTGACGTCAATGGAGCTCGGTCCGTCGTTTGGCCGGATGTCGGTCGAGGCGGCGCGAGCAAAGGGCGAGACGTTGCGAGGGCTGGTCAACGAGCGCCTTAAGAAACTCGGTCCGGGCAAGGGCATACTGTTTGCGATTGACGAGGCGCAATCGGCGTCTATCGAGGAACTGGCGGCTCTTGCCGTTCTCTATCAGCAGGTGCTTGGAGATCAGGATGCCACGGGCTTGTCAGATAGCGACCAGCGCGGTCTTGCGCTGGTGTTCGCCGGCTTACCCAGTATGGTTGATGACTTGCTCGAAGAGCCGAGCGTGACGTTTTTGCGCCGCGCCCAGCAGCGTACGCTGGGGGCGATATCTTTGCCCAAGGTGCGCGATTCATATATCCAGACGGTCAAAGACGCTGGTCTTTACGTTGACGCGGAGACGGCGGACCTTGCGGCACGCAAGAGCATGGGGCATCCCTATATGGTTCAGCTCGTGGGATATTACATGTGGCGGTCTGCTGTCCGGCGTGGCTCGCAGGTCATCGAAAGGCGCGATGTTGAGGCTGGGCACGCGGATGCCATCTCCGAGTTCTATGAAGCAGTGGACGCTCCCTTGTATTACGGGTTGCGCAGTCCGCAGCGCCTCTTTATCGAGGCTATGGCGGCTGACGAGGACAAACCGACGCGCATGGCGGACATCATTGAGCGTTGCGACCGTACTCAGAGTTGGGCGAGTAAATATCGCGCAAGCCTGATTCGCGAGCGCGTCATCGAGGCTGCCGGATACGGCCTCGTCCGGTTTACCGTGCCCATGCTGGGCGCGTACGTTCGCGATCGAGTTTTATGGCATGAGTAGGGTGATAAAGGTGACGGAACAGAAGATGAGCCCGCAGGCTATCGAGGTGCGTGGCGCGCGCGTTCATAACCTTAAAGACATCGATATCGATATTCCGCTGGGAAAGCTTGTGGGCATTGCCGGCGTGTCGGGTTCGGGCAAGAGTTCGCTGGCGCTGGGGGTTCTTTATGCCGAGGGCTCGCGCCGTTACCTGGAGGCGCTCAGCACCTATACCCGCCGTCGCCTGACGCAGGCCGAGCACGCTCAGGTGGATGAGGTATTGCACGTGCCGGCGGCTCTCGCATTGCATCAGCGCCCCAGCGTGCCGGGCGTGCGTTCCACCTTTGGCACCATGACCGAGCTCAACAATAGCCTGCGTCTACTCTTTAGCCGCTGCGCCCATCACGTGTGCCCGCATTGCGGGGCGCGTGTGGAGCCGAGCCTTAACGTGGCTGCGGGCCTGTCGCTCACGTGCCCCGCATGCGGCCGCGAGTTCTACGCGCCGGGTGCCGAGGATTTGGCTTTCAATAGCGGTGGTGCATGTCCCACCTGCGGCGGTACCGGCGTTATGCATGAGGTGGACGAGGCGAGCTTGGTGCCCGACGAGTCAAAGACTATCAACGAGGGCGCGGTGCTTCCTTGGGGCACGCTCATGTGGGACCTGATGAAACAGGTGGCCGGCGAGATGGGCGTGCGCACCGACGTGCCGTTTAACCAGCTCACGCCTCAAGAGCGCGACATCGTGTTTCATGGTCCGGCGGTTAAGAAGCACATCCTCTACGTGCCCAAAAACGGCGAGGGCGCTACGCCACTCGACTTTACCTATTACAACGCCGTCTATACCGTCGAGAATGCGCTCGCCAAGGTCAAGGACGATAAGGGCTTAAAACGCGTTGCGCGCTTTTTGCGCGAGGGCCCATGCCGCGATTGCGGCGGCACGCGTCTCTCCGAGGCTGCGCGGCAGCCCAAGGTGCGCGGTATCAATCTGGCACAGGCGGCGGCCATGACTTTGGGCGAGGCGATTGAGTGGGTGCGTGGGGTGCCCGCATCCTTGCCGCCCGAGATGCAGCCCATGGCAGCGGATATCTGCGATTCATTTTTGAGCACGGCCCGTCGTCTGGTCGACCTGGGTCTCGATTACCTTTCACTCGATCGCGCCGGTGCCACGCTCTCCACGGGCGAGCGTCAGCGCGTGCAGCTCGCTCGCGTGGTGCGCAACCGATCGACGGGCGTGCTCTATGTGCTGGACGAGCCTTCGATCGGCTTGCATCCTGCCAATGTCGACGGCTTGGTGGGCGTGATGCGTGATCTGGTGGATGACGGCAACACCGTGGTTGTTGTCGACCACGACACGCGCGTGCTGGCGGAAGCCGACTATCTGGTCGAGATGGGCCCCGTTGCCGGAGCAGGCGGCGGCAATGTGATCGCCGCTGGTACGGTGGACGAGGTCGAGCAATCGCAGGGCAGTCGCATCGCGCCGTTTTTGCGCGCCGAGCCTAAGCGCTTGCGTCCGCAGGTGACTGACGAGGAAATGTTCGACCAGGGCCACATCCGCATGGCAACCGATGCCATCCATACCGTCAAGCCGCTCGAAGTCGATATCCCGCGCGGCCGTCTTGTCGCGGTGACAGGCGTTTCGGGCTCGGGCAAGACGACGTTGGTGCTCGAGACGCTCATTCCGGCGCTTAAGGCCCGGGCAGCTAGCGAGCGCCTGCCAAGACATGTGCGTTGGGTCGATGCCGAAGGCATTGCTCGCGCAAACCTGATCGACGCCACGCCCATCGGCGCCAACGTGCGCTCGACGGTCGCAACCTATGCCGACATCCATGATGAGCTGCGCCGCGCCTTCGCCCGTACGCCCGAAGCCAAGGCAGCCGGCTACAAGGCAGGTGCCTTTAGCTACAACACTGGCACTCTGCGCTGCCCTACGTGCGATGGCACGGGCTCGATATCGCTCGACGTGCAGTTTCTGCCCGACGTCGAGATCGTCTGCCCGGCGTGTCGCGGTTCGCGTTATGCAGACACGGCTTCGCATATCCATCGCGAGGGCAAGGACGGGAGCCTGCTTACGTTGCCGCAGCTCATGGACATGAGTGTGGATGAGGCGCTCGACGCCACGGTGGGACTCAAGAAGGTTCAGGCGCGCTTGCAGACCTTACACGACCTGGGCTTGGGCTATCTCACCTTGGGTGAGCCCACACCGGCGCTTTCGGGCGGTGAGGCACAGCGCCTTAAGCTCGCGAGCGAGATGGGCCGCGTGCAGGACGACGCCGTATTCGTATTCGACGAGCCCACGATCGGACTACATCCGCTCGATGTCCAGGTGCTGTTGAACGTGTTTGACGGCCTCGTTGCCAAGGGCGCCACAGTTATCGTGATCGAGCATGACCTCGACCTTATCCGTAACGCCGATTACGTGATTGACATGGGCCCAGGCGGTGGCGACGCCGGCGGGCAAATCGTCTGCGCCGGCACGCCGGGCGACATCGCGGCCTGCTCCGCAAGCATCACCGGCCGCTACCTATAGGCAATGTGACAAAGGGGCTGCCCCTTTGTCACATCCCTGCAAAGCCCGTTTGTCGTAGCGCCTCGTAGAGGACGATGGCGGCACTGTTGGAGAGGTTGAGTGCACTGATGCGGTAGTCGTCCGGGTCGACGAAGTTGCCGCAGATGTCCTGTTGAAGGATGGCCTCGTGGCTGCCCTCGGTATGTCCCAGCGATTCCTCGTGGGCTTCCCAGGCCTCGGCGTTATCGAGTGAGTCACAATCGCGCAGCATCGGGATGCGCTCGCAGCGCTCGGACGCCGCGGCAAGCAGTGGCTCGGGAATGCCCGAGCTCTCGCTGCCAAAGACCAAGTAGTCTCCATCGCGGTAGGTACTCTGCGCATAGGTGCGGCGTGCCTTTTTGGTCAGCAGATGCAGGCGCTCGTCGGCGGGGGAGAGGTCGTTACGCGCAAGAAAATCCTCCCAGCCGGCATAAGTCGTCACGTCCAAGTTTTGCCAGTAGCCTAGTCCGGCGCGACGCACCGTCTTGTCGTCGAGTGAAAACCCCAGCGGCTCCACCAGATGCAGGCGGGCGCCGGTAACCACGCAGGTGCGGCCGATATTGCCCGTATTGGCCGGAATCTCGGGCGCATACAGCACAATGTTGAACATGAATCTCCTTGGCATAGAACGAAAAACCACCACGAAGGGGCGCCTTCGTGGTGGTTAGCGGTTACGTGGGCGGGCAAACGCTCGCTTCGATAAACCTAGGCGCGGTGCCAGTCGGTCAGGCAGGCATCGAGGGAGGCGATGAGCGCATCCTTGTCCATGTGACGGCCGATGATGCACAGGCTCGTCATGCGGTCGCCCGTCTCGTCGTCCCAAATCTGCATGATTTCGGGGTTCTCATCGATGATCTTCTGCTTCTCGCCCTCGGGCGCCGAGTCGACAAACAGGCCGTTCTCCATCAGGCGCATCTGGTGGCCGGCCTGCTCAAACATGTAGCACATGTCCGGATCGCCGGTCTGCCACAACGGACCCTTGACGCGAATGACCTCGTCGGGCCACTCCTGCTCAACAAAATCGGTGAACTTCTGCAGGTCAAACGGTTTGCGGCGCGAGTAAACAAAGGTCTCGATGTCGTACTCGAGCACCTCGGGGTCGTCGTGCTCCTCGGGATGCTCCATGGCCTCGATCCAGGCGGCGGAGTTGTAGGCGCGCATAAAGTCGAAGCGGTCGGTGTCGAGTAGCTCCTCCATAGGAACCTCTCCGTTTTGAGCCTCGACGATTACGGCGTCCTTCTGCAGGCTGCGCACAATAGCCTTGAGCTCGGCGATCTGCTCAGGGCTCACGGTATCGGTCTTGTTGAGGATCAGCGTAGAGCAGAACTCGATCTGCTGGATGAGCAAGCTCTCGATGTCGTCCTCGTCAATATCCTCTGCCAGCAGGTCGCGGCCGCCGTTGAACTCGTCATACATGCGGGCGCAATCGACTACGGCCACGATGTTGTCGAGCGCGAGCTTGGGCTCGCCGCCCACCTTGGCCTCGTCGCAGAAGCTCGAGATGGTGTAAGCGATGGGGATGGGCTCGCAAATGCCCGAGGCCTCGATGATGATGTAATCGAAGTCGCCCGAATCGGCGATGCCTTGCAGCTGGTTGGCAAGGTCGTCCGAAAGCGTGCAGCAGATGCAGCCGTTGGTGAGCGGGATGAGGTCGTCGGTCTCGGAAAGGCCGCCGTCGGCGATGAGGCTGGCATCGACGTTGATCTCGCCGATATCGTTGACGATCACGGCGGCGCGGATGCCGCCGTCGTTGGCGGCCAAGGACGAGGAAACGCTCGCACTCATCCATCGCCGACCCACGCGCTGGCAAATAACACAGGCTACTCCCAGGCTCCCCATACATCGGGGCAATAACCGACGGTGGCCTTTTTGCCGTTGCGCACGATGGGCTCGGCCAAGACCTGCTGATTCTCGAGTAGCTTGTCGAAGCGCTGGCTAGAGGTGAGGTGCTGGATGAGTGCGAGCGTTTCCTCGTCCTTGGCTTTGGGGTTGAGCAGCTTGTCGATACCGCCGACCGCCTGCATCACGCTCGTGAGCTCGCCCTTGCTCATCTCCTTTTCCTTAAGGTCGATAAACTGCACCTTAATGCGGCGCTCCTTAAAATAACGCTGTGCCTTCTTGGTGTCGAAGGACTTCTTGGTGCCAAAAATTTGCACGTTCATGTATTTGTTCCGCCGTTCTACCTGATGAAGTTGGTGCGCTCGCGATCGGCTTCGGGTGCTTCGATGCCGGCGGCCTGTCCTGCCTCGATACAATGCAGGAGCCAGGCCATGTTCTTGCCGATGTTGCGCATGGTGGCCAGGCCCTCGGCGTCCTGGGCGGCCTCGCCCGGCATGGCGCCAAACACGTTGTTCCAGTACGTGGAAGCAACCACGGGCATCTGGTTGATGGTGAAGTACTTATTGAGCACGTCGAAGGTGGTCGACGTGCCGCCGCGACGGGCAACGGCGACGGCAGCGCCCGGCTTGTGTGCAAAGGCTTTGCTGCCGGCATAGAATGCGCGATCGAGTGCCGAGAGAATGCGGCCGCTGGGGTGCGCGTAGTAGACAGGCGAGCCAAAGACAAAGCCATCTGCCTGCTCGGCTGCAGCGATGAGCTCGTTCACCACGTCGTCGTCAAAGGTGCAGCGTCCGCCAAGCTTGCCGCACTGACCGCAACCGATGCAGTCGCGAATGGGCTTGGCGCCCAGCTGAAACACCTCGGTATCAATGCCTTCGGCATCAAGTTGCTCTGCGATCTCGGCGAGTGCGCGGGCAGTGTTGCCGTTTGCCTTGGAGCTGCCATTGACTAAAAGAACCTTCATCACAAACTCCCTCTGCTGTCGATGACTTATGCAGAGGATTATCGCACGATGGGGGAGGCGGTGCGGGCGCGGTGCTAGTCCAGTTTGGTACCTGGCACCTGCACGGCTTTCCCGAGCAACGCTTTGAGCTCGTTCAAAATGGAAACGGGCTGACGGTCGACGCCGTCCAGATGGAGCGTGGCCACGCGAATGGGCGGCTGATATTCAAGCGAGCCGATGAGCACGGGAGAACCCAGGAACCGTTCGATGTCGTTTGCGATCTCGTCGATTGCCTCGGGGCCGAGCTCATCGAAGAGTGCCACGAACGTTGGTCCCGTCGAGCGGAACAGACGGCCCTTGCCGCGCGAACAATCCATGAGGCAGGCGGCGCTTTCGGCGAGCACGCGGTCGCCTGCATCGAATCCAAAGCGGGCATTGACCTCGGCGATATCGTCGACCTTAATGGCAATAAAGCCTGCCTCGCGCGCCACGCGGCGCATCTCTCCAATAGCGTTGACCAGCGCGTGGATATCGCCCAGGCCCGTTACCGAGTCGGTCGTATCCGCTAGGCTTCGGTTGACGATAATGCCCACATACATGCTGGGCTCGGTATCGGTACCGTCCAAGCGGTAGCCCGTGCAGTCGCAAAGCACGTACGCTCCGGTGGCATCCATTACGCGATACTGCATGTAGTGGAAGTGCCACGTGCCGTTTATCACCATGTCGAGCTCGGCGCGTACGTTGTCGCGGTCCTCGGGATGAACGCGTGCGAGCCACATGTCGAGTGAGTTAAAAGGGTGCTGGGAGGGCAGGTCAAAATCGCGCACGGCGTTAACCGACCATTGCGATTCTCCCGTATCGAGATTGAGGATAAACGGATAGCGCGTCTCGGAGCTCATGGAGATCGCTTGGAACACCCGGTCGTTGCAGGGAAGCTGATCGACGATTGGGCGTTGCGGCGCGTCATCGTCTTTCGGTTGCTGCACACGATGCATAAGCTTATAGCGATACATCTTGCGATCGGCATCCATCGTCATCTGGCGACGCGTGTCGCCGGCAAGTGGATCGACGTGCGAGCAGCCAAAGCTAAAGCTGCCGATCATGGGCGCCTTGCCACCTGAGCTCGCCTCGATCAGCCTGGTACGTACCTGCTCCAAGCGCTGCTCGAGTTCAATCTCGTTTGCGGAGGGCGAGATGAGCACAAACTCGTCTCCACCGATACGGAACAGCATCTCATCGTGCTCCATAGTTTCGGAGAGCGTGCGGCAGATGCTCAGAATATAGCGATTGCCTTCGGCGTGGCCAAACCTATCATTGCAATGCTTGAGATGGTCGATGTCAATATAGGCGCAGGTGAAGGGGTCGCCTTTGCGCCAGAGTTGCTCGACGTGACGGTCGAATCCGTTGCGGTTGCCCAAGTTGGTGAGCGGATCGATATAGGCGTTGCGCTCAAGCAGCTGGCGCTCTTGTTGCAGGATGGCATGCGTCTTTTGCAGTTGCTCACCAACGGCGCGTAGCTCAGCAGGCAGCGCGGCAACATCGAGTTCAGCGGTCGAGACGCCGTTCGCAAGTCGCTGAAGATAGGCAATAATCGATTGCTCGCCCAGGCGATATGACTCGTTCATGATGGATAACCTCCTTGGGCGGAACAACGGTTTGTATCATATCCCCAATTCGGTTTGAATTGGGGATATAAGTTAGCTAATGGAGACAAATGCCCCCTTCGGCGGTGGCGTTTTGCGCGCGAGCGTATCAGTTTTTATTGCCACCATCGAGCAATGCCTCAAAATCATTCGCCGGCATGGGGAGGTAGTAGAGGAAGCCCTGAGCGTAGCGGGCGCCCATCTGTCGTAGCATGTTCGCCTGCTCATTCGTCTCGACGCCTTCGACCACGACCGGCAGATGGAGCGACTGCGCCATTTCGAGCATCGATGAAATGATCTGCGTGCTGCGGCCTTGATCGCCGTCGACGGGCGCAATCTGCCAAATGTGCTTGTCGAGCGTCACCATAAAGCCGCTTTCCTCGAGTGCGGGGATATGGGTGCACATGCTGTGGGCGGCTGTTATTCGACAAACGGTAGCGCGACGATGCGATGTTCGATAAAAATGCGACTGGGACGATATATGTTGACGGGTATACTTGTCCCGTTTTAAAACGCAGGAACGGAGATGGTCGCATGGCACAGTCAAATATGACGCGCACGGTGGGGCTGGCGCTCGAGGGAGGCGGCTACCGCGGTATGTATACGGCGGGCGTGCTCGACGTTTGGATGGAGCACGGTTTGACCTGCGACCATATGGTGGGCGTCTCGGCGGGCGCGGCGTTTGGCTACAACTTTAAATCGCGCCAGATCGGCCGCGCCATTCGCTATAACAAGGCCTATTGCGCCGACAAGCGCTATGCGAGCGTGACCAGCTGGCTGCGAACCGGCGATATGTACAATGCCGACTTTGCTTATCACGAGGTGCCTATCGAGCGCGATCCTATCGACTTGGAGGCGTATCGCACCTGTCCCATGCGATTTACGTGCGTGTGTACCGATATCGAGACGGGCAAGGCCGTCTATCACGATCTGCCGTATGGCGACGAGCGCGATATCGAGTGGATTCGGGCGTCGTCGGCAATTCCCGTGGCGACGCGTCCCGTTGCTATTGACGGGCATAAGTATCTGGATGGTGGCGTGGCTGATTCTATTCCCAGCGCGTGGCTGTTTGCGCAGGGGTATGACCGCAATATCGTGGTACTCACGCAGCCGGCGGGCTTTGTGAAGCAGCCCAACAGCGTGATGCCCATGCTGCGGCGCTTGTTCCGTCACTATCCGGAGTTTGTCGCAGCGCTTGAGCACCGGCATGAGGTCTACAATGCCACGCTCGATGACCTGGCACGTCGCGAGGCTGCCGGCGAGATCTTTGTGGTGCGTCCGAGCGAATCGGTGAAGGTGCCGTCGCTGTGTCGCGAGCCCGATGAACTTGAGCGCATCTACCAGATTGGTCGCCGCGATGCGGAGGCGACCTTGCCGGAACTGGAGGCATATCTGGCAGGGTAGAGGCTGCTGCCGCCATCTCGGCGGAAAGCGCATCCCGGAATGGAGGCTCAAACTGGGATGCGCTTTCCATTGCTGAAGATATGAGGCTGCGAATCAGCTGCTCGGCCTAGACTTACGCCTGCTGCCAGGTGTCGACGAGCTCCTTGGCCGCGGCGTAGGGGTCATCGGCGCTGCAGACGGCGCTCACCACGAAAAAGCCGTCGACGCCGGTGGCCTTGAGCTGTGGCAGGTCGGCCGTCTTGACGCCGCCGCCCACCACGATGGGCACGGGGCTTGCCGCGTGGAGGGCGGCCAGGTCCTCAAAGCTCTTGGTGATGATAGAGCCGTCGGCCGCGCGTCCGCAGTCGCGCTTGGTCTCGGTCTCGTGGAGTGGGCCGATGCCCAGGTAGTCGACTAGGCTCATGTCGGCGGTCTTGACGTACTCGAGCATCTCCTCGCAACGGGCGGAAAGGCCCACGATGGCGTTGGGCCCCAGCAGCTTGCGACAGACCTCGACGGGAATGTCGCTCTGACCCACGTGCACGCCGTCGACAGCAATGCCCTGCTCGCGCGCGGCGAGTACGCAGTCCAGGCGGTCGTCAATCAGCAAAGCGACCTGACCGGTCTTGCCGGCCTGTGCGATTGCCTGCGCGGCGTCGCCGGTCAGCGCAATGATCTCGCGGGCGCTTGCCACCTTGGAGCGCACCTGGATGCAGGTAAAGCCGGCGTCGAGTGCCTGGGCCACCACATCGCCCACGGGGCGCCCGAGCGTGTTTTCGGGGCCGAGCACCAGATAGGCCGAGATATCAAGGTTGTCGCGGATACTCATCGTGTTTCCTCCTGCTTTTTGATCTGAGCTTCCATGCGCTCGAGCTTGCCGGTCATGGTGTCGGTAAATCCGGGTCGAATATCGGCTTTGAGCACGACTTCGGTGCGGATGCCCTTGCTCGCCAACACAAAGGTTGCGTCGCGCACGACCTGCATGACCTCGTCCCAGTCGCCCTCGATCTCGGTGAACATCGAGGTGGTGCGGTTGGGAAGGCCGCTCTCGCGAATGACGCGCACGACCTCGGCGACCTCGGCGGACAGCTCATCGCCGGTGCCGCACGGGGCGATGGCCACGGCGACGAGCGTATTCATGCCGGCATTGGTTGCGGGCTCGGACATGGCCTATGCCTCCTCGAGGGTTG
>CABUAL010000020.1 GCA_902489515.1 uncultured Collinsella sp.
CGCACAAGCTGTCTTTTATGGCCGATCTGTTTGGCTGTGACTCCTCGCGGCCCGAAAGACGGGCCGCCGAGATCTCGATCAGCTCATTGTCCTGCACCGAAAGACCTGTGGTCTCGGTATCGAGGACGATCACATCTTCCTCGATAAGGCCGAAGGACTGCGTTTTGGCGCGTTCGGCAAGCGTGGCATAGGAGTCGATGACAAACTGCGGCGTTCCTGACGAAACCGCGTCCTCGATTAGCATGCAATGCCCGCTCGACGAAGGCCCATACGGATCAGGCTGTCACAGACCTGCGGGAACGTCATGTCGTCGGTGTGGCGGATCTCATCCGGATACAGCGACGTATCGGTCATGCCGGGAATGGTATTGGTCTCGAGGATGACGGGGCCGTCCTCACTCACAATAAAGTCGCTGCGCGAGATACCCAGGCACCCGAGGGCCTTGTGAGCAGCGCAGGCAAGCTCCTGAGCGCGAGTGTAATTCTCGGGTGAAATCTGCGCCGGAATGCGATGGATGTCCGTAGGGTCGACATACTTCACGTCCAGATCGTAGAACTCGCAGTCCTTGGGCTTACGAATCTCGACAATCGGCAGAGCGCGCACGTCGTCCTCGCCGTACACGCCGACGGTGATCTCGGTACCCTCGATGCACTTCTCGACCAGCACTTTGTCGCCGTACTCAAACGCCTTGGCGATTGCCGCGGGCAGCTCGGAGGGCTCATGGACCAGGGAAATGCCATAGCTGGAACCGTTGACGGCCGGCTTCACAAAGCAGCGCTCGCCACAAACCTCGACGATACGATCGATATCGACTTCATCGCCCACCTCGAGCGCGAGGCCGGGGGCAATGGGGATGCCCGCCTTGGCGTACAAGAGCTTAGAGACCTCCTTGTCGGCACCGCAGGCGCTGGCAAGCACGCCCGAGGCCGTGTAGGGGATACCCAGGGTCTCCATGGCGCCCTGCATGGCGCCATCCTCGCCGCCGGCACCGTGCATGGCGATAAACGCCACGTCAAAGCCGCCGGTCGCCATGGTTACCATAAAATCATCGGCAGCCGTGTCGAGCAGCTCCACCGAAGTGTAGCCGGCCTCCTTCAAGGCAACCACGACGTTCTTTCCCGAATTGAGCGAGATCTCGCGCTCAGCGGAATGACCGCCCGCCAAGACCGCTACGTGCATGTTCTCTAGGCTTTTACCCGGCATGGGCAGACTCCTCCTCTATAATTTCTGCAGCTGATACCATATTGTAGCGATACCCTCTACGTTTCCCCAAAATCGAAAGGCTTCCATGAATCCCAGGACTAAATCTCAGGACATTCGCGACTTGAGCCAAAACGATATTCGCGAGCTCGTGGCCGAGCTTGGCCAGCCCGCCTTCCGCGCGAAGCAGCTCATCGAATGGGTCTTTGAGAAGAACGTTTGTTCGTTTGACGATATGACCAACCTTCCCAAGGCTTTCCGCGAGCAGCTTAAAGAGGCTTTTGCCTTTGACACGCCGACTGAACTCACCAAGCAGGTTTCCAAAGATGGCTCTCGCAAGTATCTGCTCGAGTACCACGACGGCGTTTCCGTCGAGACCGTCGGCATGCCCCGTCGCAACAAACTTTCCGTCTGCGTTTCCACCCAGGCAGGCTGTGGCATGGGCTGTGCCTTTTGCGCTACCGGTCTCAACGGCCTCAAGCGCTCTCTGACCGCTCAAGAGATCGTCGACCAGGTACTTCATGTATCCAACGACTTTGGCGAGCGCGCCACGAGCGTAGTCTTCATGGGCCAGGGCGAGCCGTTTGCCAACTACGACGAGGTTCTCAAGGCGCTGCGAATCCTCAACGACCCCGATGGCATCGGTATCGGCGCTCGTCACCTCACCGTCTCTACCAGCGGCGTTATTCCCGGTATTCGCAAATTTGCCGACATCCCCGAGCAGTTCACGCTTGCCGTTTCCCTGCATTCCGCCATCCAGTCGACGCGCAATAAGCTCATGCCCGGTGTTAAGAAGTACACGCTGCTTCGCCTTCACGAAGCGCTTCAGCTCTACACCGAGAAGACCGGCCGCCGCCCGACCTATGAGTATGCCATGATCGAAGGCGTCAACGATACGAATCCCGAGATGCAGGCGCTCTGCGACTTCTGCGAGGGAACGCTGTGCCACGTTAACCTCATTCAGCTTAACGACATCGAGGGTAGCCCGCTCAAGCCGTCGCCGATTCATAAGGTTGAGGATCTTCAGCGTCGTCTTGAGTCCCGTGGCATCGAGACCACGATTCGTAACTCCCGTGGTAACGATATTGACGCCGCTTGCGGACAGCTGAAGCAGCGCTTCAAAGTTCAGAAGAACGCATAGGGGAGTCGCATCCCAAAACGTTTCATGTGAAACATCGAACGACCCCGGTTACAGAATATGCAACCGGGGTCGTTTCATTTATTGACCTTAATTTTGAATCAGCTGCTACCTGTCCCATTTTTTACGGCCAAAATAAGGGGTCCTTGTCTCATGAATCAGACAAGGACCCCTCAAAATATGCTGAGTAATTGTTAGGTACCTAATAGCCTACATTTTCCCATTGGTTGCTGACCCAACCTTGATTAATCTTGGGATTCTTCGTTACCTGAGCAGTACGCATGGCAACATCTTCCGTCATAACATCCATTTTCTTTTTGGAAGTATCGACGATATCTTGCGCGCCACGAAGCAAACGACCTCGAAGTTCATCGTCTGTCGCGATCTTATAGCCAGCAAAGGCACCAGCCGCGACAGTCGTCACCAAAGCAATCGCTGTTAAAATCTTATTCCTCATCTTGGCCTCCTTGATCAAACTGAATCATTTCGCCAAGAATACGAGAGAGCTCTTCCTCGTCTTTAAACTCAATCTCAATCTTATTCTTTCCACGCGAGCTCTTCACACGCACGTTGGTATTAAATACCTGACGAAGCACACGGGCAGCCTTTTTAAAGGACTGAGGCGTTGCAGGCCTTGGCGTCTTAGGTGTCTCTCCGGCAGAAAACAACGGAGCAAGATTTTCTGTCGCTCTTACGGAAAGGCCCTCTGTAACAACTTTCTCTGCAAGTCGAATACGCGCGTCCTCATAGGGAACTGCAAGAATCGCACGTGCATGACCAGCAGTAAGTTTGCCCTCAAAAATCATCTGCTGAACTACTTCGGGGAGATCGAGAAGACGCAGCGAGTTTGTAATTGCAGAGCGTGACTTGCTTACTGCCTTCGACAATGCCTCCTGGGTCATCCCGCTGGCATCAATGAGTTGGCGATAGCCCTTAGCTTCTTCGACGGGATTCAGATCAGAACGCTGAAGGTTTTCGATAAGAGCAAGAGCCAGCATCTCTTCATCATTTACCTCTTTAATGATGACTGGCAATTCTTCAAGGCCAGCAAGCTTTGACGCCTGGTAACGACGCTCACCAGCGATGATCTCATAGCCGTTTCCATGCTTGCGAACCAAAAGCGGCTGCAAAACGCCATGTTCTTGGATTGACTCGCTCAACTCGCGAAGTTCAGTTTCGTTAAAGTGAATTCGCGGCTGATTAGGGTTGGGAACGATATCCTCAATAGGTAGTTTTGTTTCAGATGCGGCATTTGAAGCCGATGCAGCCGAACCGCCGGTCTCATACTCGGCCTCTGAGACCAAAGCATTGAGTCCACGTCCCAATCCGCCACGTTTCTTTACACTAGGCACGCTTGATCACCTCTTTTGCAAGGTTCATATATGCTTTTGCACCCTTATTTTGAGGTGCATAGGTAATTACCGGTTCTCCAAAAGACGGAGCTTCGGAGATTTTAACCGTACGGGGGATTAGCGTCTTAAACGCCTTATCACCAAAGTACGATTGAACCTCCTCAACAACCTGATTCGATAGTGAAGTACGCGAGTCATACATGGTCATAAGCACACCATAGGTGTCTAAGCCCTTGTTCAGCCGTGATTTGACCATCTTCATTGACTCAAGCAGCTTCGTAACGCCCTCGAGTGCGTAATATTCGCACTGGATCGGAATCAAAACGCTGTCTGCTGCGGTCAAAGCGTTGATAGTAAGCAGGCCGAGCGAAGGAGGACAGTCAATGAAAATAAAATCGAACTCGTCCTGAATCGGCTCAAGCAAATCTTTGAGGCGGGTTTCACGTGCAATTGCGCTTACGAGCTCAATTTCGGCGCCTGCAAGCTGAATTGTAGCTGGAATTACGAATACCTTTTTGCAATTTGTATCAAGAACGAGTGATTCTGCCGGCACATCATTCAACAATGCATCATAGATGCAGTGATCAAGGTCTTCTTTTTCAATTCCGAATCCACTGGTGCTGTTTCCCTGCGGATCAAAATCGACAATCAGTGTCTTACGACCCTGCTCACCCAGTGCCGCTGCAAGGTTTACAGCCGTCGTTGACTTACCGACGCCGCCTTTTTGATTGATGATTGCAATGATACGCGTGTCTTTTGCGCTCTTAGAACGCTTAACGTCGCGAAATCCCACGGTCCCTCCTGGTGTGTATTAAAGCTGTCAAACGGAGGATGTTTCACGTGAAACATTCCGAATCGATATCAACCGCCATGTTTCACGTGAAACACTGCAAGTTGTTAGTATCCATTATGTTTCACGTGAAACATCTAGGCAAGCGGATTCTTCTTTGCCACGCCATTTGCACGAGGCAATGAAACGGATGCTGGATGACTCTTCTTAAGAACAATGAACTCCCTGTGACCCAAGCCTTCAGGCAAATCATTTGCGTCATTCAGAAGCAAAGTGAAGCCGCAAATCTTAGCTGCTGACATGCCGGAAGCAAGCTCATCATCCGAAGGATTGCCCTTGGTTATAACAAATAGCCCTCCATCCTTGAGGTACGGAGCCGCATACTCAACAAGAATCGGTAGAGGGGCCAGTGCGCGGGCGGTTACAACAGAGAACTGCTTCTTATGGCTTCGAGCATATTCTTCAAGACGATCATGAACCGCATGAGCATGTTTCAATCCAAGAGCATGGACAAAGGAATTAACCGCATCAACCTTCTTGCCAACAGAGTCAATATAAGTAGCTTTACGATGCGTGGTTATGGTTAATGGAATACCAGGGAAGCCCGCACCTGTTCCCATATCGAGCAAAGCTCCCTCAGGAGCCTTGTTGATATAGGGGAGCAAAACAAGTGAGTCGAGGATATGAAGTACTGCAGCATCTTCTACGTTAAGAATACGGGTGAGATTGGTTGTCTTATTTGTTTCTAGAACCAAATCCAAATGCTGAATACATTTCCTCAGCTCAACATCAGTTACGCTCAAGGAATACTCTTTGCAATAGAAAGCTAGACGACTCAACATCTCGTCAGCCTGCTGATCAGTAAGTACTAACAACGAAAGCTCCTTTCTGACAAAAATCAGTGTATCGAGAACTTTTGACAAAAAAAAGGGGACGTGGAAACCACGTCCCCTTAGCATAAACTCGAGTAGATTATCGAGCAACAATCACCACATGGCGATCAGGGTCAGAACCCTCAGAATGAGTATCGACGGCATCATTGCCACGAAGTGCAATGTGAACCAGTCGACGCTCGTAGGCATTCATGGGCGGAAGCGAAACACTCTTATGAGTGCGAATGGCACGCTCGGCAGCAGACTGAGCCATGGAGGCAACCTTGTCCTGACGGCGGCTCTTGTATCCCTCGACGTCCACTACAACCGGATACCTAAAGCCAAGTTTGCGGCTCACCAGCAAAGAGAACATAACCTGAAGGGCATCAAGGGTGCGACCATGACGGCCAATGAGAACAGCAAGGTCGGGAGCCGTTACATCCAAAATCAGCTCACCCTCGTCGCCCTCATACTCATCGATAGGAGAGTTGGCGGCATCGAAGTGCGAAAGGATGGAACGCAGGATGGAAATCGCAACATCGGCAATGGTGTCGAGCTCCTCATCGGTCAGCTCTTCACCAGCCTTGTAGCGCTGTGCAATCTCGGGATAATCGCCCGCGACCTGCGGGGCAACCTCCTCAAGCATATCCTCGATGATCTCTTCAGACATAACGTACTCCAAAGGTTAGGTACCTAAATAAGATTGATATCCCACTACTTCTTCTTGTGCGGACGCGGCTTCTTCTCTCGACGAGTGACCTCAACCTGCAGCGGAGCGTTCTTAAGACGCTCCTCCTCATCGGCCTTCGCCTTGTCGATGACCTTCTGCGTCACAAAAATCTGCTGGATAACCTGCCAAGCAGACGAGACGTCGTAGTACAGCAGAACACCAACGGGAAGGCTCCAGCCCATCCAAAGCATCATGACCGTCATGACAACGGCCATCATACGCATGCTCTGAGCCTGCTGGCCGGTCTGGTTGCGCGACATATAGAGCTGCGGAATCAGGGTCAGGACGGCGAACAGGATCAGGCAAACCAGCGCAGGCAGTGCAACCATAAAGCCATCGGCAAAGGAAGCACTCGGCGTGGTGGTCAGGTCGGGCAGGATGTTGAAGAACGAGAACGTGCCGTCGTTAAAGTACTGCGGCAGGTTGCGCAGCAATGTAAACAGGGCGAACAGGATAGGCATCTGAATCAGCAGCGGCAGACAGCCAGCCATGGGGTTGAACTTGTTCTCGCTGTAGAACTTCTGCATCTCCTCGGCCTGACGCTGGGGATCGTCGGCATAGCGCTCCTGGATCTCGAGCATCTTGGGCTGCAGCACCTGCATGCGAGCCGTCGACTTGGTCGACTTGAGCATGAGCGGCGTCAGCAGCAGACGGATGATGACCACCAGGATGATGATGGACAGGCCCCAGTCGACCGCAAAGGTCTGGATGAGCTTGAGCAGCTCGAAAAGGATGTTAACGATCCAATCCCACATGTAAGTTTTCCTCCGATAGCGAGTGCCCGCTAGGGCACAGGGTCATAACCGCCGACGTGCAGGGGATTGCAACGAGCGATGCGCCTCACGGCAAGCCAGCAGCCTCTCAAAACACCGTGCTTCTCAATCGCCTGGATGGCGTATTGCGAGCACGTTGGGTAATAAATGCAGGCGTCAGGCAATAAGGGCGAAATAACCTGTTGATATATGCGAATAGGAGCGATGGCAACACGTCGCAAAACGTGATTGCTCATCGCTCCTCCCCGGCAACGCCGGCGCGCTTCATAAGCGAACGCAACGCCTTGTCCATCTCCTGCGGCGAGGAAACCCTCGTCTTGGGAGTTGCAAACAAGATGATGTCATAACCCGCAACGGGAAATCCGCAGCTGCGGGCGGCCTCGCGCATCACACGCTTAGATCGGTTGCGCACGACGGCACAACCGAGTCGCTTAGCACCAACGAAGGCGACCCTTCCGGAGTCGCCTTCGCCAACCGATTCACATATGGTCATTCGAATCAGAGGGTGATTGAAACGACGCCCCTGACTGAACACATGCTCGAAATCTTGCCGAGACTTAATAGTCTTCATGCGAGATGTGTGTATCGCTGCTAGACAGTGAGACGCTTGCGGCCCTTGGCGCGACGACGGGCGAGCACGGCACGACCACCCTTAGTGGCCATACGGGCACGGAAGCCATGGGTCTTGGCACGCTTACGCTTATTAGGCTGATACGTACGCTTCATCTTAAGTTCCTCCTGCTGCATTTCGAGTGTCCGCGGGAACGCGGACGCAGATATAGACACGTGAGCTTGAAGATTGTAGGGAAATCAATGTTCAAATGTCAAGAAATCAAAGGTAAAAGGTTGCGCAGTTCACACGGTTCCCCCATAAGCACAACCGAAATTTGCGCCTCATGGCAACCTTTCACGATATTTCATCGAGTTTTCAACAGGTCATGTTGGCAATGTTGAGAACTTTTCGCCCGTTTTCCAAAGTTTTCAACAAGTTTTGAAAAGTTGTCGAAAGATGAGAAACGTTGCATGGTGAGCTACTATTTGTTCGAAACCTTTTGAAAGATTGCGAGCGGCATGTCTGACGACTTTTACACCATGGTCGATTCCGGAGACCCGGCACCCGACAACGAGCACATCACCGGCGTGCGCGAAGAGCGTGCGGAAGGCGAGCAGACGACCACGCAGGCGCCAAAAGCCATGTACGCCGCGCGCATCGCCGTCTATGACGACATGCTGTCGACACCGCGGGTGATCGTCATTGATCCGCAAGATGTCCGCACGTATTTGGAAGAGACGACCAACACCGTCTACCAGTGCATGAAAGAACAAGGTGGCCATATCTCGCTCATGGTCATCCGCGAGATTGTCGAAAACTTTATCCACGCACACTTTGCCGAGCCCATCATCTCGATTCTGGACGGCGGAGACACCATCCGCTTTGCTGACCAAGGACCCGGCATCGACGACAAGGAACGTGCTTTCGACTTTGGCGTTACCAGCGCAAACAGCAAGATGAAGCGCTATATCCGTGGAACCGGAGCAGGGTTTCCCATGGTGCAGGAGTATTTGGAAAACGCCGGCGGTGCCGTATCCATCGAGGACAACATGGGCAACGGCACCGTGGTTACGGTAAGCCTGAACCCTAAACGCGTGCAGGAAATCGAGCGTGCCGGCGGACGCGGCGCTGCCGTGCGGCCCGAGACGGAGCAGCCCACATATCCCCTGCCGGGAGCTTTTGCGCAGCAGCCCATGGCAGCGCAGCAGATGCAGCCCACCGTGGGACAGATGCAGCAGCCCGGAATGCCTCCTACACAAGAACCCCAGGCGGTATCTATGTCGATGCCGCCAAACATGCCAGAGGCCATGCCGCTGGCTGATCAGGATGCAGCAGCAATGCAGCAGGCGACGGGGGCGCCGGGTGGCCAGCAAATGGGCTATCAGCCGTACCAACAGGGATATCCATATCAGCAGATGCCGCCACTGGGGTATGGCCAGCAGTTCCCGCAGCAGTACCAGCAGGGATATCAGCAGCCGTACCAGCAGATGCCGCAGCAGCAGTACAACCCTTGGACCCAGCAGATGCCTCCACAGCCTTACCAACAGTGGCCTCAAAGTTTTCAACAGCAAATGCCGCCGATGCAGAGTTCTCAACAACCAGCAGCTCAAATGATGTATCCTAATGCAGCAAATCAGTATGCGCAGCCACAACCGGACGTGTTCGTAAGCGATCGCGGCAACGCCGCGCTGGGCTATCTGGCGCAAAATCAAGCGTGCGGTGCAACCGATCTGGCGAGGACGTTTGGAAACTCGGCCCCCACTTGGTCACGCACGCTCAATGACTTGGCGCAGGCCGGCTTGGTCATCAAGCATGGCCAGAAATACCATCTGACCGAACTCGGCGCCGCTCGCGTGCGAGCTCAGAGCTAAAGAACGGGAGAGACAGTGGACGAGGAAGCAAGCATCATCCTGGGGGATGCCATCGCCTTTTGTCAGCGCGACGGCCAAGACGCACGCCTCATCAACATGCTGGGGCAATCGCGCGCCATAAGCCTGACCGAAGATACGCTCACGATCGAGGCCCCCTCGCGCTTTGCCATCGCGCAGCTCAAAAAGCATCAGCCGACTATTGAGGCCTATCTGGAAGAAATCGCCTTTGCACCGATTGCGCTCGACATCGTGGCACCGCAAGGCGCCGCGACGGAATCCGCTGCCGCGACGGCGCCCGCCACGGCTCCCGCTGCTTCCCCGGCGGTGCCGGCCTCCGCAGGCGACGTGCCGACAATCGAGCACCAGCACAGCGATGTTTCCCGTGAAACAATGGCACCGTTGACGAGCGCGGCGGCGACGTCAACAAACGCACCCGTCACGCACATGCCCATCGCTCACGACGCAGCGGCGGGCGCGGATTCGGGCATTGCAATCAAGAACACGCTCTCGGCCGACGATTTTCGTCGCATGATGAACCAGATGAAGGGCGGAGCGCCGACTAAATCCACGCAAGCTGCGGCCCCCGCTTCACCCATGCCAGCACCGACCGTGCCGGCCGAGCAGAATACGGATGGAGCCCCGCTCGCCGCGAACTCAAAATTTACCTTTGAGAACTTTGTCTACGGCCCCGAGAACAGCCATGCCTATCGCTCGGCACTCAAGTTTGCCGCCCTCGCGGACGAGCGCGGCACATGCACATCCCTGTTCATCTATGGCAAATCGGGGCTGGGCAAGACCCATCTGCTGCTCGCCATCAAAAACGAGCTCGCCGAGAAGTCGCCCGAGATCAAGGTCAAGTATGCCAACTCCCAGGCATATCTGGACGACCTGATGACCGAGTTCGACCGTCAAAAGAAGAGCAACGCCCCCATCATGCAGGCGTACCACGGCGTGGACGTGCTCATCATCGATGACATCCAAAACATCATCGGCAAGCGCGCGAGTGTGGACTACTTTTTCCAGCTCATGGACGAGTTCATCCGCAACAACAAGAAGGTCGTCATCGCGGCAGACCGCGCCCCCAAGGACCTGAGCATGGACGAGCGTCTGACCAGCCGCTTCAACGCCGGAATGCTCTGCCTGGTCGCAGAGCCCAGCTACGAGATGAAATACAAGATCTTGCAGCGCTATTACGAGAACACCATCGTCGCCGCTCCCGAGGCGGGCGACGACTCACTGCTGGCGGCCTATGGGGGCGACGGCGGGCACCTGACCGACGAGCACTTTAAACACATGGCCGAGGTCTCGGGCACCAACATCCGCGAACTCGAGAGCTTTTGCGAGCGCTGCGCCGGCGAGGCGGGCGACCGCGAGCGCGAGGGCGGAGAGCTCACCTTTGACGATATCGACGCCATCGCCAGCCAGTACTTCGACACATCGGCCAAAAAGATCAACGTCCAGACGGTTCAGTCCGTCATCGAAGAGCAGTACGGCGTGACACACGAGGAGCTCATCGGCCCGCGTCGCAACGCCAATATCGCCAAAGCACGCCATATCGCTATCTACCTGGCCATCGAGATGTGCGAAATGACGACCACGGCGGTGGGCGCCGAATTTGGCAACCGCAACCACTCGACCGTCAGCACGAGCTACAAAAAGGTCCAGAAGATGATCCAGGAAGACCGCACCGTCACCGAAGACCTCAAGTCGCTGCGCGATAAAATTACACTGCGCTCGTAGGGAAATAGAGACACCTGTTGAAAACTTGTCGAAACCACGGGCATAAGGTGTCTAAAACCCAACCCGCGGTGATGAAAAGTTTTGCGCAGGTTTTGAACGTGGAAAACCACCCCTGTTGCACACAGGCTGCTGTCGATTCTCTTTCTGGGTCTGACCTGCGTCTTTGGGAGTAATCAACAGTTTCGTCAGTGCTATTACTATTATTAAGATATTTATATCTATAGAAAGGTATTAAAAGATGAAGTTCACCGTCAGCCAGAGCTCGCTTACACAAGCCATCGGCGTCGTTATGAAGGGTGTCGCTTCGGCATCCACCCTTCCCATCCTGTCGGGCGTGCTCGTCAAGGCCCAAGACGGCATCTTGGAATTCCAGACCTCTAACTACACCATCTCGATCCGTCATCGCATCGCGGCGCATGTCGAAGAAGAGGGCGAGATGGTTATCCCCTGTAAGATGCTCTCCAATATCACCAAGACCCTCCCCGATGCCCCGGTCACCTTTGAGCTGTCCGAGCGCCAGGTGCTGATTGGTTGCGAGAAGAGCTCTTTCCGCCTGAACACGCTCGATGCTAATGACTTCCCCGAGTTTCCGGCCTATGCCATCGAGAGCGCCGTGGAACTGCCGACCGATATCTTGTCCGAGATGGTCGGCCGCGTGTGGCGCGTCACCTCGACCGACAAGGCCCGCCCCATCCTGGGTGGCGTGCACATGAAGGTCGAGAACAACACCGTGCGCCTGGTGGCGACCGATTCCTTCCGTTTGGCCGTGTGCGATACGCAGGTCGAGACCTCGACCCTCGAAGGCTCCTTTGAGCTCGACGTTCCGGCTGACGCCTTTAACGACGCACTGAACATCATGGACAGCCAGGCGACCATCATGATCGGGGCTACCGACACCCAGGTCGTCTTCGAGGCCGGCAACACCACCTACGTGTCGCGCCGCATCGAGGGCGTGTACCCCAACTACAAGCAGCTCATCCCCGATTCGTGCGTGACGAGCGTCAAGATCGACGTCGCCGCCTTTAACGCCGCCCTCAAGCGCGTGGCCGTTATCGCGAGCGCCAACCCCGCCGTCAAGTTCGAGATCGATGTCGAGAACGGGCAGATGGGCCTGTCCTCCATCTCCAATGACCAGGACCTTGCGCAGGAGACGATCGATGTCGAGGCCGAGGGCGAGTCGGGTACCATCGCCTTCAACTACCACTACATCTTCGGCTGCCTCAATGCCCTGTCCAAGGAGAAGGAGATCACGCTGGAGCTCAAGAGCTACTCGCAGGCGGGCATCTTCAAGTCCTACGACAAGATCAACTACCTGTACCTGGTCATGCCGGTTCGCATCTAGCGCTGCGCCATGACCATGTTCGCCCGCGATCTTTCCGTCGCGCACTACCGCAGTTTCGAGAGCTATCGTCTTGCCCTGGACGAGGGCGTGACGATACTTGCGGGACCCAACGCGGCGGGAAAGACCAATCTCATAGAGGCGCTGCAGCTGCTGACGAGCGGCGCCTCGTTTAGGCATCCGACCGCCGCCGAGCTCGTCCATGATGGCGTGGGCTCGTGCAAGGTCGAGCTAAGGCTCGAGGGCGACGGCCGCGTGCTTGATATGGGATTGAGCGCGGAGGACGGTAAACGCTCGTTTAGCCGCAACGGCAAGAGATGCTCTGCCGCCGGTGTGCGCGGGGTTCTGCCGAGCGTGCTGTTTTGCCCCGACCATCTGGACATGGTTAAGCGAGGCGCCAGTGTGCGCCGCGCCGCCCTCGACGACTTTGGCATGCAACTGAGCGCACGCTATGCCGATCTTGCGAGCACCTATGGTCGCTGCGTGACCCAGCGTAACGCCTTGCTCAAGGAGGCCTGGTGCTGCCGCGAGATGCTCGGCGCGTGGAACGATTCGATTGCCCGCGCGGGCGCGGCTCTGCTCGTGCACCGGTTGGCCCTGCTCGACCGGCTGGCGGGCCATGTGCGTACTGCCTACGGGCAAGTGGCGTCCGGTGAGGCTGCCAACGTGACCTATACGTCCACGCTGGGGGATTTGCCCCAGGTCGGGGATCGCGAAGAGCTGAAGGGCTGGGCGTACGAGCGCATGCTGGCCGCCCTTGATGAGCACGCCGACGAGGAAATTCGCCGCGGCGTGACGTTGGTGGGACCGCATCGCGATGAGATTGAGTTTACCGTGGCGGGTCGCTCCGCCCGTTCGTTTGCCAGCCAAGGCCAGCAGCGAACGTTGGTGCTGGCCTGGAAGGTGGCGGAGGGTCTCACCCATGCTCACCACCTTGGCTCGATCAAGCAGGTC
>CABUAL010000021.1 GCA_902489515.1 uncultured Collinsella sp.
CTTTCAGTTATCTCTCATATTAGTGACGAATGAGAGATACGTGAACGATGCATGAGCCTGGACTATTGGACGGTCGGAAAATCCCTCAAACAAAAAAACGGGGCCGGCCTTACGCCGAACCCCGTTTTCAAACGGTCAGTTAGTTATCCAACGCACGAGCATAGCAGTCAACATTACGCCGCCGCGAACACTCCCAAACCTGTTCCGATGATGCAGATCGCGAAGATGCCAATAATAATCCAAATGGTCTTGACACCCTTTTATAGAGGGCAACGCAAGCGAACGTTGCCAGCAAGGGCAGCAGACCGGGGAAGATCGAATCGAACAGATCCTGCAGGACAATCTCCGAACCACCCACATCAAAGGTCAAAGCCGTGGACAGCGAGACCTGTGCCGCAATCATTGCGCCGATAACGGTCATTCCGAGGACACCGGCAGCATGCGTCATGCGAGACATAAGGTTGTTCTCTTCGGACTGCTGCAGGAACTTGGTTCCCAGGTCGTATCCCAGATGGGCGGCGACGATACGCGTTGCAAAGTTAATCACGGAGTAGATGAGCGCGTACACGATGGGGCCGAGCGGGTTGCCCGTCGACGCGATGCCAATACCAATGCCGGCGGCGACCACGCGGAACGTACCCCAGTAGAACGAATCGCCGATGCCGGAAAGCGGTCCCATGAGGCCGACCTTCATGGCGTTAATCGAGGACGTGTCGAAGTTCTTATCGGCAGCCGCCTGCTCTTCCATCGAAACCGTTAGGCCGGCTACAAACGGAAGCACATGAGGCGTGATGTTAAAGAACTCGGTATGGCGATCAAGCGCCGCATAGTAATCGTCGTCGTTGGGATAGATCTTTCGCAGGGGCTTCTGAATGGTGTACATGAAGCCCATTGCCATCATCTTGTCGTACGACTGCGAGCACTGGCTCGTAAACTGGCGAAGGAACATGCTCCGATACATATCGGGAGTCATAATCGCATCCTTCTTGGCCTCTTTGAGGTCGGTGTTCTGGGTAGCCATTAGAAGTCCTCCTCTTCATCTGCAGCAACCGCCTGCGGACCGGACGAGCCCTCGCGGAAGGCCAGGAGCAGCGCGACGCAAATGGCAGCTGCGGCGACGCCGACCACGTCCATCTTGAGGTAAATGACCATAATGAAGCCGATGAACAGCCAAGGAAGAAGCTTGTTGTCGCCCATGGTCCTAATAAGAAGAGCGAAGCCGATGCAGACCATTACGCCGGACGCAACGTTGAGGCCGTCCATCACAAACTGCGGAATCGCGCTGAGCGCATTGTTGATGAGGTCGGCACCAAAGAACAGCGAGCCAAACACCAGCAGTGCAGACGGAATGCCAATCGACAGCGGCACGATGGTCAGATGGTACAGATTCGCCTTGGCAAGATCGCGATTTGCCAGAGCGGTCTCAATCTTCTTACAGGCAAAGGCGCCCGGAACGGCGTAGCAGAAGTTGCGCCACACCTGAAGGAAGACGGAGACGGGAAGGGCGAGCGCGACGGCAGTTGCCGTGCCCGTACCCGTAATGACGGCAAACGCGCAGCCAAGCACGCCGGAGGCATAGACCTCGGGAGGAACCGCCGCGCCGACCATGATGGCGCCCATGAACATGGACTCCAAAGCAGCGCCGACGATAACGCCCTGCTGGACATCGCCAAGAATCAAGCCGACAAACAGGCTCGTAAACAGCGGACGACCGAGCATCGTAATGCCAAATAATTGCTCGTCCATGGACGCAATAAATGCGACCAGTGCAATTAGAAGATACTGGACAACCATTTAGATCAACCCCAGAAACAGGTCTGCAGGCGAGGCATTCTGCGCAGCTCGCCTGCAGACAACCACAGCAATTTGAGAGGATTAGTAGTTCATCTGGTGATAGTAACGACGCGTGGTGAGCGGGTGGTTACGGACGTGCTCGAGATGGCAGCTCAGACGCTCGGTGATGGTGTAGGTGACCATCGGGGAGACGATCTTGCGGAACTCAGGGTCGCTGAACGGCAGCTCGACCTCGGCGGTGTCAAACTTGTTCACGCGGACGTTAACGCCCTTCTCGTCGGCGAGCATGTGGGTGAAGTTGTCCACGCGGTCCATGAGCTTACGGGTGTCGTCCTCGCCGTAGAGCATGATGAGGCTCGTGCCCTCCTCGCACAGCTCGATGGTGCCGTGGAAGAACTCGGCGGCGTGGATAGACTTGGTCTTGATCCACTGCATCTCCTCGAGGATGCACATGGCGTAGTCGTAGGCCTCACCCCAGAGCATGCCGGAGCCAATCACCATGTGGTAATCGGTGTCCTTGAAGTCCTCGGCCATGGCAGCGCAGCGCTCGTCCTGAGCGTCCTTGGCCTTGATGAGGTACGGAGCGATGTTGCCGAACTCCTCCATGAAGGTGTCGTACTTGGGGAAGGCGCCGGCGTTCTTGAGGAAGCGGGCGACCAGCGTGATCTGGTAGGTGTAGATGGCCTCGCACAGAACGTCGTCCTCGGCGAAGCTGAAGAACTTGTAATCGGCGTACTCGGTGGCCGGGGTGTTGTCGTTGGAGACATACATCAGCGTGCGGGCGCCCTGCTCCTGGCAGAACTTGGCAGCCTCAATGATCTCGGGGGTGGTGCCGGTACGGGTGGAGAAGACGCAGACAGAGTCCTTGTTGAAGGTCTTGGGCGGGCATGCGAGGAACTCAGCGGCAATCTCGCAGTGGACATCGACGTCGGCCGTGGTGGTCTCGACCCAATACTTCATCGGGAGCGTGTGGGCCCAGGTGCCGCCGCAGCCGATGAAGAAGATGTTGGAATAACCCTGCTCGCAGACCTTGTCCACGGCAGCCTCAATCTGAGGACGGAGAGCGAGGGCATCGCTCACAACCTTCTCGTAACGAGGCTCATCGAAATTGAACATCCCTTACTCCTAACTCACTTGGATGAACCCTTCATTCATCCCATGACGTTATAATACTTTATATAACTAACTATGCAAGAACTATTTCATATTATTTTGATTTTTCTTCAATAAAAAGCCCGTCGATCAAATGATCGACGGGCTAAAGAAAGGAGGATCTAGTTAATAAATGCTAGACAATGGCATGTTTCCAGCTAGAAAACGTCCTTGGCAAATACCTTTGAGTCATTGGGGACCTGACGGATTTCGATAACCACGCCATCGTTGACAAGCTCTTGGATATGCTCGGCATCGGTTTCGGTCGCAAAGATCGCGGGGGTCGGATGAAGCGTGGTCTCGGGAGACTTTCGAGTTCCGCCCAAATTGATCTCCTTGATGTCTTTGCAACCCTTAGCAAGGCGATAAGCATCCTCGATCGTCTCGACAATGATAAACAGCGAATACTTGTCGGTGACGCCGCTGTTGAGCGCCTCGATGGCCGCGTTTACGTCTTTTATGACGAGCTTCACGCCGTTGGGACGAGCCAGCCTCAAAGCGGCTTTTCTCATGTCGTCTTTTGCCACGGCATCGCTGGCACACAGGATGCAATCGACATCCAGCGCATGCGTCCAAGACATGGCGACCTGGCCGTGAATCAATCGGTAATCGACCCTCGTAAGCTTAATCATCGTAATCATCTCCGCGCGTAATAAAGGTAATGACAGGGTTGAATTATTCGTTGAAGCTTGAGCTAGAACTCTTCTTCTTCGACATCGGCAAGCATGTCCGCCGCCTCGCAAAGCTGAATAAACGAACGCGACCCCTCGACCGCGGCTTTGGCCTTGTCCGCATCCAGGGAGTCCAGCTGTGTAACCATTTCCACCAGCAGCGGCAAGTTCATTCCGGCGATCAACGTAAACGATCCGGTGGTCTGTCTCTGAATGAATTCGTTGTTTACAGAGCCGCCAAAGATGTCAGTTACGACAAACCACGTGTCGGCCGGATCCTTCGACTCCATCCAAGCATCGATAAGCGCTGCGACATCCCTCGTGTCGTCATCGACATAGGCGCACAGACACTCGATTCGGTCGTTGGCGCCCATCAGAATCTCCAGAGAGCTTTTCATACCTTGGGCGAGATAACCATGACTCGCTAGCAATATCTTATTCATAGTTCTCCAATATCAATAAGACGTACTATATTGTCATAACAAAGTATATAAGCAATTTCCTTTTTGCGGTGCGTTAATTCTCTAATTCCGCGAACGGTAACAATTGGTCGGTAAAACGGCCGCTCCTTTTACAGAACGGCCGCCCTTGCTTACAGATAGAACTTCAGTCGCTCGGTGCAGTACACCTGACGGGAGATGAAAAGCGGCTCGCCGCTTGGAGCATAACGTTTATCGACAAACAGAAGCAGCGGAGAGTCCAGCTCCACGTTAAGGTATGCCGCCTCGAGCTCGCTCGCATAGCAGACCTCGAGCGTACGCGTGTTGGGGCCCATCTTGATCCCCTGGCGATCGAGTACCGCCATCAGCGAATCCTCGAGGGATTCATGCTCCAAAAAAGAAAGCGCAGCGGAATAGCTATTGGTTTCCAGCATCGTGGGCTTGTCATCCACAAGGCGCAGACGACGACTACGCAATACCTTTTGGGTATCGTCTACGCCCAGGAACTTCGCGTCTCGCAGGCTTGGGAAGTCCCAGCCCATTGCGAGAACCCTGGTAGACGCCTGTTTTCCCGCAAGCTGGCACGAATGGGTAAAGCTCTCACGGTCGTCCGCGGCATACATCTGTGTGTCCGACGAAACGAACGTGCCCTTGCCGCGGGCCCTCTCAACAAGCCCAGCATCTTCCATTTCTTTAATTGCGGATCGAACCGTTATTCGGCTCACGCCAAATTGCTCGATGAGCTCCGCCTCGGTCGGGAGCTTATCTCCCGGGCGGTACGTGCCGTTGGCGATCGAATCAGAAAGCGCACGAACAATCTGTTTGTACAGGGGGATAACGCTATTTGCTTCAACCATATCAACCATACCTTTGCAAGGAATCAGCAGCTTATAGATAGATGACTTATATTGTATTAGAACTTTTTAGGAGTCCATATATTTCCTAAATGATTCGGTAAACGGGGTGTTATTTCACTTTAGCGGGATGCAGCGGCTACCCGCGGCATTCGTTATCAACCTAGCTAGGCTAGTCCACCCACATCGTCTCCAGTTCGCCGCAGAGCCGCGGCCCCATATGGGTATACTCACGAGGATTCGACTCGATTCGCCCCCGCTGGGGCGTCAAAGGAGACTGCATATGTCCACCACCTCAACCGACCCGCGCGCCGCTGCCGCCGCGCTGCTGGTGCCCGGCACCACCTGTCACGGCTTTGCCG
This sequence comes from uncultured Collinsella sp., assembly GCA_902489515.1. Lineage (GTDB taxonomy): Bacteria > Actinomycetota > Coriobacteriia > Coriobacteriales > Coriobacteriaceae > Collinsella. The sequence goes on from CABUAL010000021.1 coordinate 5,274, forward strand.
TCGAGCGCTGCGAGACCGTGCCCGAGCTCGACTCGGACGCCTACGTGCTGCGCCACACCGCCTCGGGCGCTCGCCTGCTGTACCTGGCGTGCGACGACGAAAACAAGGCTTTTGCCATTGGCTTTAAGACGCCGCCGGCCGATTCCACCGGCGTGTTCCATATCCTCGAGCACTCGGTGCTGTGCGGATCGGCCAAGTTTCCCGTCAAGGAGCCGTTTGTCGACCTGATCAAGAGCTCCATGCAGACGTTCCTCAACGCCATGACCTACCCCGACAAGACCATCTACCCCGTTGCCACCACCAACGAGCAGGATCTGTACAACCTGATGGACGTGTACCTGGACGCGGTGTTCAACCCGGCCATCTATACCAAGCCCACCATTTTTGAGCAGGAGGGCTGGCACTACGAGCTGGACCTACCGGAAGGCGTCGAGGGCGACGGCAGCGCCGCCAGCCTGCGCGAGGGCACGCTGCGCTATAACGGCGTGGTGTTCAACGAGATGAAGGGTGCGCTGTCCGATCCCATGAGCGTGTTGGACGACGCCGTCAACGCCGCGCTCTATCCCGACACCGCCTATGCGCACGAAAGCGGTGGCGACCCGCGCGCGATTCCCGCGCTCACCTACGAGCAGTTCCTGGACACGCACGCGCGCCACTACAATCCTTCCAACTCCTACATCACGCTCTATGGCGACCTGGACGTGGACCGCGCCCTGGCCTTTTTGGACGAGCGCTATCTGTCGCAGCCGAGTGCCGCGAGCCGCCGCATGGACGCTGCCGTCGCCGCCGGCGAGGACCCGTCCACGCTGGCGCCCAATCCGCTGGGCGTGCAGGCGCCCGTGACCTGCGAGTACAAGCGCATCGAGATGGCTACCACGCCCGAGAACGCCCTGGTGGGCCTGGGCCTTGTGCTGGGCAGCGCGCTCGACCGCAAGCGCACGATCGCAGCGGATATCCTGTTCGAGGCGCTGCTGGGCTCCAACGAAGCGCCGGTTAAGAAGGCCATTCTGTCCGCCGGCCTGGGCGGCAACGTGGCGAGCTACACCGCGGCCGAGAGCCTGCAGCCCTACGAGCTCATCATGCTGCAAAACGCGCAGCCCGGCGTGGCGCGCGAGCTGCGCCGCGTGTTCCAGGACGCCTGCCGCGACCTATGCGAGCATGGCGTTCCGCGCGAGCGCCTGGAGGCCATCATCAGCAGCAACGAATACGACCTGCGCCAGCGCGACTACGGTATCGCCGACGGCGTGGCCATTGCGTGCGACGCGCTGAGCACCTGGCTCTACGATGACGACGCCGCGACGCTGGCGCTCAAGTACGGCCCGGTGTACGAGGAGCTGCGTGGCGAGCTGGACGGCAGCTATTTTGAGGACCTGCTGCGCGAACTGGTGCTGGACAACGACCATATGGCACTGGTCGAGCTGGTGCCGGTGGACGCCACCGAGGGTTCGGAGGGTGCCGAGGCCGCCGAGCTGGCTGCCGAGCGGGACGCCATGACCGATGCCGAGCTGGCCGACGTGGTCGAGCGCACGGCCGCGCTGCGTGCCGCGCAGGAGGCGGAAGACACGCCCGAGGCCATGGCCGCGCTGCCGCGCCTGCGCGTGTCCGACATTGGCGAGGCGCGCCCCGAGCCGCCGCTGATCGTGGACACGACCGCACCCATCCCCTGCCTGCGCCACGGCATCCCCACCAACCGTCTGGCCTACGCCATGCAGTATTTCGACCTGAGCCGCGTCGCGTTTGAGGACCTGCCCTATGTGACGCTGCTCTGCCGCCTGCTTAAGCAGCTGCCCACGCGCGAGCACTCGGCCGAGGAACTCGACAACCTGCTTGCCGGCAAGCTAGGCTTTTTGAGCTTTACGACCGAGGTCATGACCCAGCCCGACGTGGACGGCGTGCGCCCCTACCTGCTGGTGAGCGCCGGCGCTCTGTCCGAGAAGATCGATGCGCTGGCGAGTCTGCCGCGCGAGGTATGGTCGAGCACGCTTTTGGCAGACGCCGACGCCGACCGCATGCGCGACGTGCTCACGCAGATTCGCATTGGGCTTGAGCAGGGCTTTATCAACAACGGCCACTCGGCGGCGCTCGGTCGCGCGATGAGCTACAGCTCGCCTTCGGCCGTGGTGCGCGAGCAGCTTTCGGGCGTTGATTTCTATCTGTTCCTGCGCGATCTGCTCGACCACTTTGACGAGCGCTTGGACGGCCTGCGCGCCAAGCTTACCGAGCTGGCGGGCCGCATCTTTGTGGCCGATGGCTGCATGGCGAGCTTTACCGGCAGCGACGAGGACTTTGACGCGTACTGGGATGCCGCGGGCGACCTGGAGCTTGACGCGGGTGACGGCGCCGATGCCGGCCGCAACGCGCTCGTGGTGCCGGAGCCGCGCGACCGTCACGAGGCTTTCGTCATCCCCAGCGACATCTGCTTTGCTGCGCGCGCGTGCGACCCGCGTCGCCTGGGCATCGACGTGACGGGCGCCTGGGCCGTGGCTGCCAACGCGCTCTCCTACGACTACCTGTGGAACGAGATCCGCGTGAAGGGCGGTGCGTACGGATGCGGATTCCGCGCGGCCGGCGAGCGCCAGACGGCGTTCTACACCTACCGCGACCCGGCAATCGACCCCTCGATTGAGCGCGTGGCGCGCGCGGGCGCATGGCTCGGCAGCTTTGAGCCTGACGAGGCCGCCTTTGAGGGCTTTATCGTGAGCTGTGTGAGCGGTATGGACGCGCCAGTGAAGCCGTACGCGCTCACCAAGCGCCGCAACACGACCTACCTGGCCGGGCTCGATCCGCACGCACGCGAGGAGCGCCGCGCCCAGATGCTCGCCGCCACGCCCGGTGAGCTTCGCTCGCTCGGCGCCGATGTGACGCGCATCGCAGCCGCGTCGCCCACCTGCGTCTTTGGCGGCCGAGACGTCATCGCCAAGAGCAACGCCGGCTTTAACGTCATCGACCTGATGGGCTAACGCACAAAGGTAGATTTTTGGGACATGCCTAAAAATCTACCTTTTCTTTTCCGCCGCTTGGGCGGGGCAGCTCAGCCCGTCCCACCAGTTTTGTCTCGATCTGTAACATCTAGGCCCATTTATGTCGAGTTACTGTTACAGATCGAGACAAACCGCCGCAGACATCCGCCCTTCAGCAAAAACCACCGCAAAGGGGACAGGTGTCTTTGTGTTGATTCGAACACTTGTTCATACGTACACATGTTCTATAGTAGGGATGCTTGCATCGGACTTAAATTGCAACTAGGATGTAGTTGCAGAATGTGAGGTGGGATGACGCGGACCGACAAACTCATCGCCCAACTGTTTAGCTGCCCTTCGACGTATCGGTATACCGATTTCTTAAAAGTCATGGCTTCATATGGCTTTGAAATGGACAACAAAGGCAAGACGTCCGGATCGCGCATTCGCTTCTACAGGCCATCGGACGGCAGGATGTTCGTAATGCACGCGCCACATCCATCTGACGAATTGACAGCGGGGACCATTCGAAACATCGTTCGATTTCTGCAAGATGTCGGAGGTAGTCATGAGTAACGTTTTGGCATACAAGGGTTATTTCGCCCCAGTCGAGTTCGATGCCGAACAGCATGTGCTAACAGGTATGGTCACCGGCATTAGGGACGCAATCGTATTTGAAGGCTCTACGGTTAAAGAAGTGGAGCAATGCTTCCACGACGCCGTCGACGATTACCTTGAGTTTTGCGCCGAGAAGGGCAAGGAACCTGAGCGGGCTTTTAAGGGCTCGTTCAACGTAAGAACGGGCTCTGAGCTCCACAAGCAAGCAGCGCTGGCAGCGGCAAAGAAGGGTGAGTCACTCAATAAGTTTGTGTCTGAAGCAATCGCTGCGGCGTTATAGCATTAACGCATAGGCCCAAACAACCACAAAGGGCGCAGTTCACAGGCATATTTGCGGTGGCTTTACTGCCCATATCGCGTTTGCCCAGATAAAACCTGCCAAAATAAACCTGTCGCTTTTTGGTAGGTTTGGGAGAGAAGGTTGAGATGGATAAGGCTGAGTTGCGACGGGCGGTGATTGCTCGGCGCGATGCTATTGATTTGGATGTCCGGGCAGCGAAGTCTGCTGTTGTATGCGCGCGGCTTGTTGAGCTGATGGAGTCCAGCGGCACTGCGGGCCAACGCACCGTTGCCGTCTATGCCGCGATGGGTTCCGAAGTCGACCCCGCCGCGTTTGCCGCCGCGGCCGCCGCGCGTGGCTGGCGCGTAGCCTATCCGTGCATGCTCTCGGCAAGCGACGCCGCCGCATGCGGCCAGCGCATGTGCATGCGGGCAGTCTCTGCCGGCGATGCGTCCGAGGCCCCGTTTATCGCCCACCCTACGCGGGCCTTCGCAGCCACGGACGTCGACAGCGACCACTTCCCCATCGTGCCCGCCGCCGAGCTCGACATGGTTGTCGTGCCGCTCGTGGCTTTCGACCGCACCGGCGCGCGCCTGGGCTACGGCGGCGGCTGTTACGACCGCTACCTGCCCACGCTTTCGGCAACATGCCAGGTCGTCGGCATCGCCTTTGACGAGCAACGCGTCGACCACGTTCCCACCGATGCGCACGACCTGCCGCTGTCCCACATCGTCAGCGCCTAGCCGCCGCTGTATCGCACCCGCAAGATGAGCGTGGAAAATCTCCCACTTTGAGCCCCCTTACGAGCTAAAAACGGGAGATTATCCACGCTCATTCAACAAGCATCCGAAAATCCACGCTCGTCCGTCCGATTTTCCACGCTTGTGCAGCCAAACGCTCTGCAACTGCCTCAGCACGCACGCGGCACGCCGGCGACCTTGAGCTTGCGATCGAACTTTGTCGGATCCCTTAGATCATCCCAGCACAAGCGCACGATCTTGCAGTTATCAAGCAGCGAAAGCCTCGACTCGCGCTGGCGCTCATCGAACTGCGTCTTCGCGAGCTTGCCCTCCTCCGCCGCCTTCTCGCTTTTAACAAATCCGTCGAACTCCCCGATAATCAGCCGGTCGCCCACGCGCCACAAGTAGTCGACGCGATACGGTCGTCCCGGCTCAACCGGGTCGAACAGCTCAACTTGCAACTCCGGCGTCTGCCAGCCGCGCTCGATCATCAGGGCACGCGCCTTGGACTCGCCGCCGCTTTCCAACAGCCCATCGGCACATCGTGCAACCCTGCGCGCCGTCACAACACCGCGACGATTCAGGCCAAGCTTGTCGACAGTCTCAACGAGATGCTCCTTCGACAAAAGTTGCTCATGGAGCGCCGAATCCGCAATGATCAGTCCCTCGACAAACGATGCATCGACCAAGCAATCCGTAATCGTTTGATCGATATCGGTTACGGCGATATCCATCTGGGTGGCCCGTGTTTGACGAGCATAGCGATGACGAATGACCTGAGAGCCCGGCGTCGTCGATTGGGCTGGCATCGCGGCGATATGGATGTGCGTCAAATTGGCATGCGAAACCGAAAGGCCATAGATAACAGCCGCCGTATAGGAGCAAAATGTCCAGTCGGGGTGCTTTTGCGCAAGCGCCCGCACCCGATGCAGATAACGCTGCCGAAACTTGAGCTCGGACCAGTATTCCGGACGCGCATACAGCCCCGGCATGACCGCTTCGAGACTTCCCGCCTCCGCCCGCCGCTCAATCTGCTTTGCCTCCGCCGCCGTGCGCGCGTACACGCAGCTCATCTGCTGTTCGCATGCTTTAATGTGGCTTGCAAGCCTTTGATTCGCCGTCATGTTTCCCATGTCGCCTCCCAAATCTTGGAACGGCGCAAACGTACCAGACGGTTTCATGCGAAGTCTGACCAAATACCGTCCAGGCGCTGACCAAATGCTTGACGGTTTTGGACGTTTTAGGCTGATAGCTTATATCTGCAGGCAGGGCGGTTGTCGAGGGGTCCCTGTCTCCACATTTTGAGGCCTTGGTCCATCGGATTATCAGAAAGAAAAACCCGTCGAGATTCAAGACTACGCCAAATGCGACTTTGCCTCTGCACGCACCGTCGCTTAGCCGAGCCATCGGCATCTACATGCCTAAAAAATGAGCGTGGATAATCTCCCGTTTTGAGCCTAGTTTCAAGCCAAAAGTGGGAGATTATCCACGCTCGATTTGTAAATGTCCGAAAATCCACGCTCGTCCGTCCGGATATCCACGCTCGTCACGCCGCCGGCACAGCAACAGCCGTAGCCTAGTGCTCCTCGCCGGCTCGGGCTAGGTCGTAGGGCGTAGTCTGGTAGACGTAGTAGTTGAGCCAGTTGGTATAGAGCAACTGAGCCTGGCTGCGCCAGACGTTGCGCGGCTCGGCGGTGGGGTCGTCACCTGGGAAGTAATGCGCCGGCACCTGAGGGTTAAGGCCGCGCTTCACGTCGCGCTCGTACTCCAGACGCAGCGTGTCGGTATCGTACTCGGGATGACCAAATACAAAGAAGCGACGGCTGTCGGTCGATTTGACGATGTACAGGCCCACCTCGTCTGACACGGCCACAACCTCAAGCTGCGGCTCGGCCTCCACGTCCTCGCGGCGCACATCGGTGTTGCGCGAATGCACGGCATAGAAACGGTCGTCAAAGCCGCGGACCAGCGGGCTTTGAGGCTTCACCAGATAATGCTCGAACACGCCGCTCGCCTTTGCCGGCAGGTCGTGCTTCCGAATACCGTAGTGGTGATACAGGCCCGCCTGCGCGCCCCAACAAATGTGCAGCGTAGAGTGCACGTGCGTGGTGGACCAGTCCATGATCTGGCAGAGCTCGGGCCAGTAGTCGACCTCCTCGAACGGCATCTGCTCCACCGGCGCGCCCGTGATGATCAGGCCGTCGTAGTGGATGTCGCGGATGTCGTCGAACGTGCGGTAGAACGTCTCCAGGTGGCCAGCGCTCACGTGCGTGGCCTCGTGCGTCTTGGTGCGCAGCAGGTCCACCTCCACCTGTAGCGGCGTGTTGGAGAGCTTGCGCATGATCTGCGTCTCGGTGGCGATCTTGGTGGGCATGAGGTTGAGGATGAGCACGCGCAGCGGGCGGATGTCCTGGTGCAGCGCGCGGTACTCGGTCATGACAAAGATGTTCTCGCTCTCGAGCTGCGCGGCGGCAGGGAGGGCGTCGGGAATGCGAATGGGCATGGATGCTCCTTACGAGTCAGTTGCAGCTATGGTACAACGAGCGGCCCTATCCGCGCGAGCACATCGCCCAGCGATGCCGCCAGCGGCCCAAATCACTCCAAAAGTAGAGATTAAGGCATGTCCCAAAAATCTACGGCGCTTTAGTCTAGCAAAGTGACGGCAGGACGCTACAATGGTTCGACGCAAAAAACTCGGCCGGAAGGATACTCGTATGTACCAGACGCGTAAGATCGGTGTGGTCGGCCAGGGCCACGTAGGAGCACATGTCGCCAACAGCCTGCTTATGCAGGGCATTGCCGACGAGCTGTACCTGTGCGATATCAACGAGGCCAAGGTGACGTCCGAGGTCCAGGACCTGCGCGACTCCCTTTCGTTTGTCCCGTACAACACCAAGATCGTCAACTGCTACGACCGCTACGAGGAGCTGGCCTGCTGCGACGTCATCGTCAACGCCGCCGGCAAGGTCGCGCTGGCCGCCGGCAACCGCGACGGCGAGCTGTTCTTTACCACCGACGCCGCCCGCACCTTTGCCAAGCGCATCGTCGACGCCGGCTTCGACGGCATCTTCGTAAGCATCTCCAACCCCTGCGACGTCGTGTGCACCGAGCTGTGGCACCTGACCGGCTACGATCCCAAGAAGATCATCGGCTCGCCGTGC
>CABUAL010000022.1 GCA_902489515.1 uncultured Collinsella sp.
TTGCCAGGATCGGCAAAGATAGGTTTTGTCCTGGGCTACCTGGTCAATAACGCAGTCGTTACCCCTAACGGCAACAGCGTTTCGACCGGCTTCTTGGGCGCCATGATCATGGCGGTCATCTGCGGCTACTTTGTCCGCTGGATGAAGACCTGGAAGGTCAACAACACCATCCAGACCATCATGCCCATCCTGATCATCCCGATTCTGACCTCGCTTGTCCTGGGTATGGCCTATATCTACATCCTGGCCACGCCGCTTGGCTTTGTGATGGACTGGCTCACCGGCGTGCTCGGCAGCCTGCAGGGCGGTTCCGCAGTTGTCCTGGGTCTGGTCATTGGCGTTATGACCGCCTTCGATATGGGTGGCCCCATCAACAAGACCGCCTCGACCTTCACCATGGCCATCATGGCCTCCGGTATCTACGGTCCTAACGGTATGTTCCGCGTCGCCGTCGCCGTTCCCCCGATCGCCTGTGGCCTCGCTGCGCTCATCGCCAAGAACAAGTTCGATGACGCTGACCGCCAGATGGGCATCTCCGCGCTGTTCATGGGCTGCATCGGTATTACCGAGGGCGCTATCCCCTTCGCGGTCAAGGACCTCGGTCACACCCTGCCCGGCATTTGCATCGGCTCTGCCGTGGGTGCGGCACTTGCCGCCTTCCAGGGCATCGACTGCTACGTCCCGCACGGTGGCTTTATCGTCGCCCTTGCCACCAACAACGTCGCGCTGTTCTGCCTGGACATCGTGATTGGCGCCGTGGTCGCCGCTGCAATCCTGATTGCCATGAAGCCCACGCTCGATAAGCAGGCCAAGTAAACCTTTAAGGACTCCGGTTGTGCGGAGGGATGGATTTGACTCCGCACAACCGCCCCTACACAACAAAATCCATCCGTACTGATAGGGCCCACATCTGGGTCCCAGGGAACTTTTGTCAAAAATCCTCTGGAGAAGGAGAACAAAATGTCCAACCTCACCATCCGTCAGGCCGTTCAGGGCATGCTCAAGCTGCAGGATAGCGGCGATCACGCAACCATGGTCGGCATTGGCCCCATGAGCCCCAACCTGATTCAGGCCGTGTTCGAGCTTGCCAAGGACGAGGATTTCCCGCCCATGTTTATCGCCAGCCGCAACCAGGTCGATATGGACGAGATGGGCGCCGGCTACGTCAACGGTTGGGACCAGACGCGCTTTGCCGCCGACATCAAGAAGGTTGCCGACGAGGTGGGTTACACCGGTCCGTACTACCTGTGCCGCGATCACGGCGGTCCGTGGCAGCGCGACGAGGAGCGTAACGCCCACCTGCCCGAGGACGAGGCCATGGAGCTCGCCCGCAAGTCCTTCGTCGCCGACATGGAGGCGGGCTTTGACCTGCTGATGGTCGACCCCACCAAGGACCCCTATCAGATCGGCAAGGTTATTCCGCTCGACGTGGTGCTTCGCCGCACGATCGATCTTATCGACTACCTTGAGCAGTACCGTCGCGAGCATAACCTGCCCGAGGTCGCCTATGAGGTCGGTACCGAGGAGACCAATGGCGGCTTGACCTCTACCGATAAGTACGAGGAGTTCATTTCTCAGCTGCAGCCCGAGCTCGAGAAGCGCGGCTGCCCCATGCCCACCTTTATCGTCGGCCAGACCGGCACCCTTACCCGCTGGACGGAGCAGGTCGTCGATCGTGCGGCGAAGCACCACGTCGAGCGGACCCGCTGGACGGAGCAGGTCGGTCACTACAACTTCAAGAACGCCCGCGAGCTTGCCGATATGGCCAAGCGCTATGGCGTGGGCCTGAAGGAGCACAACGCCGACTATCTGGACGACGCGACGCTGCTCGAGCACATCCCGGCACACGTGACCGCCTCCAACGTCGCTCCGCAGTATGGCACCGAGGAGACCCGCGCCTACCTCAAGCTCTGCGCCACCGAGCAGATCCTGGTCGACAACGGTCTGTGCGATGACCCCTCCGACCTGTATCACACGCTGCTGGTCAAGGCTATCAAGACCGAGCGCTGGCGCAAGTGGATGACTGGCGACGACGTCAACCTGCAGGTCGATGACATCCTTGCCGACGATGAGCTCAGCCTGAAGATCCTGGATGTCTCCGGCCACTATGCGTTCAACGATCCCGAGGTCAAGGAGCAGGTCGAGAAGCTCTATCGCAACCTCGCTGCCCAGGACATCGACGGCAAGCGCTTTGTGATCGAGCACATCAAGCGCCCGATCAAGCAGTACGTCGTCGGTCTTAACCTCAAGGGCGTCACGAGCCGCATCGAGAAGGCTCTCGAGGACTAAGTAGCTTTTCCTACACGACGCCGGGCCTGGGGCATGTCCCAGCCGCAGGCCCGGCACATAGGACAAAGGGACATCCCCTTTGTCCTATTTTTTGAGTTTTGGATTCCTTCGAAGGAGTTTGCACCATGAAGTTCTTTATCGATACTGCCAATCTGGACGAGATCGCCGAGGCCAAGAGCTGGGGCTGCCTGGCCGGTGTTACCACCAACCCGTCCCTGTACGCCAAGACCGGCGGCAAGCTTGCCGACTTTGAGCCGCATATGCTCAAGATTGCCGAGCTCTGCGAGGGCCTGCCCGTTTCCGCCGAGTCTACCGCTACCACTGCCGAGGGTATGATCGAGGAGGGCAAGCGCCTTGCCGCCCTCGCCCCCAACATCGTGGTCAAGCTTCCCGTGTGCGAGGCCGGCCTTGCCGCCTGCCGTGCACTGGCCGATGCTGGCGTGCGCGTCAACATGACGCTCGTCTTCTCGCCGACGCAGGCCCTTATGGCCGCCAATGCCGGTGCTCGCTACATCAGCCCGTTTGTCGGTCGTTTCGATGACATCGCCGAGGACGGTATCTCGCAGCTCGACAACGTCGTGACCTGCATTAAGAACTACGACTGGACGGGCAAGAACGTCGACGACACCGTTGAGATCATCACCGCTTCGGTCCGCACGCCCAACCATGTGACCCAGGCGGCGCTGCTTGGTGCCGACATTGCGACCGTTCCCATGGCCGCTCTTAAGAAATGCTTGCATCACCCGCTGACCGACCAGGGCCTTGCCTCTTTTGAGGCTGATTGGCAGAAGGTCGTCGCTCAGGCTTAACGAGTGGATTGCCCCGGCATCGCGTCATCCGGTGCCGGGGTTGTTCTCAAGAGAGGAATTCGTATGACCAACCAGGAGCTGGCAAAGGTCGCCAATGAGGTCAGGAAGGGTGTCGTGACTGCGGTTCACGCGGCCAAGTCGGGACACCCGGGTGGATCGCTCGGTGCTGCCGACATCATGACGTATCTGTACTTTGAGGAAATGAATATCGATCCTGCCGACCCTCACAAGGCCGATCGCGATCGCTTTGTGCTCTCCAAGGGTCACGCGGCGCCGGGCCTGTATTCGGTGTTGGCAAATCGCGGCTATTTTCCCGTCGAAGAGCTCGAGACGCTCCGTCATATTGGCAGCCGACTGCAGGGCCATCCCAACATGAACGACGCCCCTGGCATCGATATGTCCACCGGATCGCTCGGTCAGGGCATCTCTGCTGCAGTTGGAATGGCGCTTGCCGCTAAGCACTGGGGCGACGGCTACCGTGTCTACACGTTGCTGGGCGACGGTGAGTGCGAGGAAGGCCAGGTGTGGGAGGCGGCCATGTTCGCCGGCAACCATGCGCTCGACAATCTTGTTGCCGTCGTCGACCACAACGGCTTGCAGATTGACGGCACGATCGATGAAGTCAACTCGGCCATGCCGCTCGCTGACAAGTTCCGCGCCTTTAAGTGGCATGTGATCGAGCTCGCCGACGGTAACGACATGGCGCAGATTGCCGCCGCCTTTGCCGAGGCCCGCAAAGTGAGCGACTCGCCCGTGGCCATTATCGCCGAGACGGTGAAGGGCAAGGGCGTCTCCTTTATGGAAAACCAGGTGGGCTGGCACGGCAAGGCACCCAACGATGAACAGTTTGAGCAGGCCATGGCCGAGCTCGCAGCAGCAGGGGAGGAGCTCTAATGGCAGACGTCAAGAAAGTCGCCACGCGCGTTAGCTATGGCGAGGCACTTGTCGAGCTGGGCAATGAGCGCGATGACTTTGTGGTTCTCGATGCCGACCTGGCCGCCGCCACGCAGACCGGTAAGTTTAAGGCTGCGCACCCTGAGCGCTTCTACGACGCCGGCATTGCCGAGAGCAACCTGATGGGTCTTGCCGCCGGCATCGCGACCACGGGCCGCGTTGCTTTTGCGAGCACCTTTGCGATGTTTGCCGCCGGTCGCGCCTACGAGCAGGTCCGCAATTCCATCGGCTACCCGCACCTCAACGTCAAGATTGGCGCTACTCATGCCGGCATTTCGGTGGGCGAGGACGGCGCCACGCACCAGTGCTGCGAGGATATCGCACTCATGCGCACGATTCCGGGTATGACGGTGGTCGTTCCCGCCGACGACGTCGAGGCTCGTGCCTGTGTGCGCGCCGCCTATGAGTTTGAGGGCCCGGTTTACATGCGCTTCGGCCGCCTGGCAACACCGGTCATCAACGACTGCGAGGACTATGAGTTCAAGATTGGTCGCGGCGTGGTCGTGCGCGAGGGGTCCGATGTGACCATCATCGCTTGTGGCCTTATGGTCGCCGAGGCGCTTGAGGCTGCCGAGGCGCTCGCTGCCGATGGCATCGATGCCGAGGTCATCAACATGCATACGATCAAGCCGCTCGACGAACGCCTGGTTGTAGCCAGCGCCAAGAAGACCGGTCGCGTGGTCACTGCCGAGGAGCATTCGATTATCGGCGGTCTTGGCGAGGCCGTTGCCTCGGTGCTAGCGGAGCAGTATCCGGTGCCGATGCGTCGCGTCGGCGTGCGCGATGTGTATGGCGAGTCCGGCCCTGCGGTCGATTTGCTGCACAAGTACGGTTTGGACGCCGACGGCATCGAAGCTGCGGTCAGGTCTGTGTTGTAAGGAAGGTTTCCATGGGATTTGTATCTGCCAACCAAGTGACGATAGGGTATACCGCCGCCTCGCGCGAGGATGCCCTGCATTATTTGTCCAATCAGGCCGTCGAGCTCGGCTTTGCTGACGACGCATCTGCCGTAGAGACTGCCTTCATGGCTCGCGAGAACGAGGCCGAGACTGGCCTTGTCGCCGGTTTTGCCGTTCCACATGCCAAAAGCGATGCTATCCACACGCCGGGCGTTGCCGTGCTTAAGCTGGTCGAGCCCGTTGAATGGCCGAGCTTCGATGGTGTGCCCGTCGATGTTGCGCTCGCGCTGTACGTGCCTGCCGGCGAGGCAGGAACCACGCACCTGCGCTTGCTCTCCAAGGCTGCCGTGATGCTGATGGACGCCGGCTTCCGTGACAAGGTGCGCGCGAGCACCGATCCCGTTGAGATTGCGGAGCTCATCAATAGCGGACTCGAAGACTAGAACGGTCATCCCGTTCAATCAATTGATCCTTCTCCAAGGAAAAGGGCCGCGACGCCATATAGGTGTCGCGGCCCTGTTTGCGTTTCCCCAGATAAAACCTGCCAAAATAAACCTGTCCCCTTTTGGAAGGCAGTAATTTATGTGGTTCAGGTTGAGCCCGTGCAGCGCCGAGCAGTTACGCCGTTTGTAAAACGGCGTAACCTAAAGATTCATCTTGCCGTGGATGTAGGGGGTGACCTCGGGGGAGATGTGGCCGCAGCCCAGCTCGCGCAGCGCGGACTCGATGGCGGCGGGCAGCGGGGTCTTACCCTCGTCGTCGACGGCGCTGCCGCCGAGAGCGGAAATCTTGGCGACATCTGCGGGGGCGGCCTCGATATGCATGCAGCCGCCGACCAAGCGCGCGCGAACCTGCGCCAGGTCAAGATCGTGCAGGTAGTCCTCGCAGGTACGGATTAAATCGATCTTCTCGCGCGTAAGCTCCTCGCCCGTGGGGACGCGCGTGGCAAGACAGGCTCCCGCCGGCAGGTTCCAAACGGGATAGCCCCATGCGCGCAGCAGCTCGCGCTCTTCGTCCTTGGTAAAGCCGACCTCCATGAGAGGGGAGCGTATGCCGAGCTCTTTTGCCGCGCGCATGCCAGGGCGGTAGTCACCGCGATCGCTTGCATTGCTGCCGTCGATGACGGTGGGAAAGCCGAGCGACTTGGCGTGGTTGACGATGGCGGTAAAGCCGGCGTGCTTGCAGTGGTAGCAGCGATTGGCGTCGTTGCAGGCTACTTGGGGGAGTTGTAGCTGATCGACCGACAGATTGAGCACGGGGAGCTTAAAATGCGGCCCCTCATGGGCTTGTCCATCAACGGACCGCTCAAACGAAGTCTGTTCGGGCGTGCCGATGAGCGGCGTGGTGAGATGGACGAGGAGGGTATTGGTAGGCATGATGCGGGCGCATACGGCGGCTAAAAAGCTGCTGTCAACGCCGCCAGAAAACCCGATAGCCACGCGCCCGTATGCCAAAAGCAGCTGTTCGAGCGCCGATAGCTTGTCTTGAAGCTCCTCTGCGGGTGCCGTGGTGTCTAAAATCATGAAACGATCCTTATCGTTGAGTACTCGATCGAAAACTATAATCCTAATGCGTTACTTGCCATAAGACTTCTATCTGTGTAACGAAAGTGCAATATGGCATATACGTTATATACAAGTTGCCAAATGCGGTAGAGTTGCAGCAACGCGACAGCGAGAGTCGATGGGGGACCGATATGATCAAGGCTGTTATTTTTGACATGGATGGAACGCTGGTCGATACCGAGCGTTTGGGGATTAAGGCCTGGAAGGCAGGCGCCGCTGAGCTTGGGCTCGCGATTGATGATGCGCTGATCCATCAGTTTATCGGTCGCACGCTGCCCGATGTCATGGACATCCTTGATGAGCATTACGGCAGCCACGAAACCACCGAGGCGGTCTATGTCCGCCACAAGGAGATTCGCGACGAGATGGTCAAGACCGAACTGGAACTTAAGGCCGGCGCCGCCGAGTGCCTAGACGAGCTGCTAGCTGCGGGCTATCACGTGGGCCTAGCGACGTCGTCGCGCCTCGTTACGGCCGAGCGCAACCTTAAGATGGTCGGTCTTTTTGACAAGTTTGAAACGGTAACGTGTGGCGAGGACGTCGTGCACGGCAAGCCCGACCCCGAGATGTATCTGCTCGCCTGCGAGCGCGCGGGCTTTGCCCCCGAGGAGTGCGCCGTGGTCGAGGATTCGCGCAACGGCTGCGTCTCGGGTATCACGGCCGGCTGCCATGTCTTTGCTGTGCCCGATATCGTGCCGCTGCCGCAGGACGTGGTGGATGGCTGCGAGGTCGTGCTCGACACGTTGTTCGATCTGGCGGCGGCGGTCAAGGCCGCACGCTAGACAATTGCGGCGTTGAAGCGAGTAATTGGCCGTCTTTGCGTAAGCGGCGTTTTGGCATACTGGCCGACGTGCTATAGATACGCACCGAGGTTGATGGCCGTGGCGTCGGTCTGGCTGCTTGCCTGGGTGCTGGCGCGTTCCAGTAGGAACGGACGTACCAGTTCTTGGCGGTTGATATCCTCGGCGGCGACTGCGGTGACGGTACGCACTGCGGAGCCGACACGGATATGCTTGATCTTTGCCGGGGCCTTGTTCTCGATTTGCTCCATCAGCAGTTGGACACCCTTGCGGCCAATCTCGTAGCCCGGGGGCGCTACCGTAGTGAGCGGGACCGATCCGCTCCAAGCGAGCGGGTTGCCGTCGCATCCGGCCACGCGTACTTGCCCGGGGACAGAGATGCCCTTGTCGACCAGTGCCGAAACGACACCCGAGGCCAACACATCGGTCAGGCCGACGACAAAATCGGGACGTTCGTCCGCGGGGCGCTCGGCGATTTGGGCACCGATGCCGTAGCCGTCGGCAGCGGTATTCCATTCGCCGGCGTCGATGACTTCGATCTTGATATCGGGGTGCAGGGCGAGCGCCTTATGAATGCCAAGGACGCGCAGGGTGAGTTGCATAAATGCTGCTCGGCCGACGACGACAATATGGTGCGCGCCGCGGGCGATGGCAAGTTCGGCAATGATGCGACCCTGGGCCTCATTGTCGGCCGCTACGTAGTAGCCGGGCTCGGAGCAATGGATGTCCAGATGGACGATCGGCACGGGCATCTTGGTCATGGCGGGGTGCCAGTCGGGGGATGCCATGGGCTGAACCATGACGCCGGACATCTGGGTGCCCATAAAGTAGCGCAGGTAATGGTCCTCGAGAATATCGTCGTTATCGGCGTTGGCGATGAGCAAGTCGTAGCCGTGCTTGCGGGCCTCGTTGTGGGCGCCGCTGGCGATTTGGAGCGAAAAGCCGTGATCGAGACGGGGGAGCACCAGGCCAAAGGACTTGGTGGCGCCGCCCGCGAGCTGACGGGCGCTTTGGTTGGGCAGGTAGCCAAGGCGACTGATGGTCTCGTTGATGAGCTTGAGGGTCTCGGGGCGCAACTTTTCGGGATGGTTGAGCGCGTTGGAAACCGTGCCCAGCGAAACCCCGGCCTCGCGCGCGACGTCGCTGATTTTTACCTTTGCCATAGCGGCCCCTTTGATGCGTTTCAAGTACAAGCCAGATTGTAGCATCCCAAACCTACCAAAGAGGGATAGGTTTATTTTGGCAGGTTTTATCTGGGGAAACGCTGTTGCCAGCTCAAACCACCACGAAGGGGACAGGTGCTTTTGTGGTGGTTTGGACCGGCTGGACGTGTGTGCATCGGGTGGTATCTAAGTTGAGATACCACTTCTGGTATATCAGCTTGCGTTTGCGTGAGTACAATACTCGAACGTTATACGTCTCAGCGCCCCCTGTGCGTGGACGTCTTGCAGTCACGCGAACGAAGGGATTTATCCTATGTGCGGAATCGTCGGCTACACCGGCTCTGATATTGCAAAGAACATCCTGGTCACGGGCCTCAAGCGTATGGAGTATCGCGGCTATGACTCCTCGGGCGTCGCGCTCGAGGTGGGCGAGGGCGCCGCGGCGCACCTCGACGTCATCCGCCGCGTGGGCAAGGTCGCGGGCCTGGAGAGCGAGCTTTCCAACATCGACAGCGACGCTACCTGCGGTATCGGCCACACCCGTTGGGCCACCCACGGCAAGCCCTCCGTCGTTAACGCTCACCCCCACACCAGCTGCGACGGTCGTATCGCCATCGTCCACAACGGCATCATCGAGAACTTCGCCGAGCTGCGCGAAGAGCTGGAGGGTCGCGGCCACCACTTTAAGAGCGAGACCGATACCGAGGTCTTCGCGCATCTGATCGAAGAGGCTTATGCCGAGACGCACGACCTGATGGCCTCCGTGCGCGAGGCGTGCACCCACGTGGTCGGTGCCTATGGTCTGGCCGCCGTGTGCGCTGACGAGCCCGGCGTGATCGCCGTGGCCCGCAAGGATTCCCCGATCGTGGTCGGTGTGGGCGAAACCGGCTCCTATGTTGCTTCCGATGTCATCGCGCTCATCGACGCCACCCGCGATGTCGTGGTGCTCGAGGACGGTCAGTTTGCCAAGCTCACGCCCGCAGGCGTCGAGTACACCGACGAGGCCGGCAACGTTATCGAGCCCAAGGTCACCCACATCGACTGGGACCTGGACATGGCAGAAAAGGGCGGTTATCCCGACTTTATGCTCAAGGAGATTCACGAGCAGCCGCGCGTTGTGCGCGACACGCTGGTTGGTCGTATGACGCCGGCCGGCGAGCTCGACATCGACGAGCTGGGCCTTTCGCTCGAGGAACTCAACGACATCGACCGCGTCTACGTGATCGCTTGCGGCACCAGCTATCACGCTGGCCTCATTGCCAAGAATCTCATTGAGGGCTGGGCTCGCATCCCCACCGAGGTGGAGGCGGCCAGCGAGTTCCGCTATCGCAACCCCATCATCACGCCGACGACGCTCGTCGTGGCCGTGTCCCAGTCGGGCGAGACGGCCGATACCCTTGCCGCCATTCGCGACGCGCGCATCAAGGGTGCCAAGGTCTTCGGCATCACCAACGTGGTGGGCAGCCCCGTGGCGCGTGAGAGCGACGGCGTCATCTACACCAAGGCCAACAAGGAGATCGCGGTCGCCTCGACCAAGAGCTTCATCGGCCAGGTCGTGAGCCTTACGCTTTTGGCCCTGCTGCTGGCGCAGGTCAAGTACCGCTTGACCACCAAGCAGGCGCGCATGCTGTTCCGCGAGCTTTCCGATACGGCCGAGCAGATCCAGTGGATTTTGGATACCCAAACCGAGGCCGTTCATGAGGCCGCCCTGCTGTGCAAGGACGCGCAGTCGGCGCTGTTCGTGGGCCGTGGCATGGGTGCCGCTATTTCCTACGAGGGCGCGCTTAAGCTCAAAGAGGTCAGCTACCTGCACGCCGAGGCCTACGCCGCCGGCGAGATGAAGCACGGCCCCATTGCCTTGATCGACCCGGGCTTCCCTGTCATCGCCGTGGCCACCAAGAGTGCCACCTACGACAAGACCGTGTCGAACCTCATGGAGTGCAAGGCGCGCGGCGCCAAGGTCATCGTCGTTGCTACCGAGGGCGACGAGGAAATCAACAAGATTGCCGACTGCATCATTCGCGTGCCGGCCGTCCGCGACGTGTTCAGCCCCATCACGGCGAGCGTCCCGCTGCAGCTGCTCGCCCGCGAGGTTGCCATCCTGCGCGGCTGCGACGTCGACCAGCCCCGCAACCTGGCAAAGAGCGTTACCGTGGAGTAGTTGGTTCCGCCATTCTGGCGACCAAGGCCCGGCTCCGTTGCAGCGGAGCCGGGCCTTGTTTCATTTGCCCAGATAAAACCTGCCAAAATGAACCTGTCCCTATTTGGCAGGTTAGCGGAGCTTGCTGGTCTCGAAGTACTCGGGGAACTGGTCCAGAACCTCGGTCTGGTTGCGGAACATCATATGCAGGTGCTTGCTGACCAAAAAGCTCGCTTCGATGGGGTCGCGACCGGCGATAGCGCGGCGAATCTGCTTGTGCTCGTTCACGATGTCCTGATTGTCGAGAACCTGCGTGGCGGCGCGCAGCCAGCGGAAGCGCTCCAGGTCGGCATTGGTCTCTTCGAGCCACGACCACACGGTGCTACGACATGCGATGCTAAAAATCATGTGATGCATGAGGTTGTCGCTCAAAAAGAAGCCGATGCGATCCTCTTCGGCCATGGCCTTTTCCTGCAGCACGATGGCGCGGTCGAGCTGCTCGATGCCGGCCGACGTGGCGCGCGCACAGCACTCCACAATCACCTGCTTTTCCAGATGCTCGCGGATGTAACAGGCACTCTCGGCAAGGGTGAGGTTGATGGGTGAGACGTAGGTGCCGCTCTGGGGCACGGTGCGCACCAGGCCTTCTTGCGCCAAGCGAACCAAAGCCTCGCGCACGGGCGTGCGCCCCATATCCAGGTCGTCGCAAAGTTGCTTGACGCCCAGCTTTTCGCCCGGCTTGTAGTCCAGGTAGACGATTTTGCGTCGAATGGTGTGGTAGGACTGGTCCTGTAGGCTCGTTTCCTGCTCGCCGACGTGCATCGATTCTTCCATAGCGCCTCGCAACTGTTCTATCAAACTCATATGTCAGTTGTTAATTATGCCGCGAATCAGCTTTCCGCGGTGGGTAATTCGGCTGTTGCCTGAGAACTATTGCGGCATCTTAGTCTGTGTTTGCGCAAGGCTGCGCTCAATGTTGCCGTATCATAAGCCGTCGCAAACGTGAAATAGAAAGAAGGAATCCCATATGCAACTGGCAAACATCGTACGCGAGCGCTGGAAAGGCGTCTTGTTCTGCCTGATCATCGCTGTCCCCGCGACGTTGCTCGGCAAACAAATTGAGGTGGTCGGCGGGCCGGTATTTGCCATCCTCTTTGGCATGGTCCTGGCGCTCGTCTTTCCCAAGAATCGTCGCGAACAGCTCGCCGCCGGCATTACCTATACGTCCAAAAAAGTCTTGCAGTACGCGGTTATCCTGCTTGGCTTTGGCATGAACCTCTCCCAGATCCTGTCCAAGGGCGCCCAGTCGCTGCCGATTATCGTGGCGACGATCTCGACCTCGCTTGTCATCGCCTTTGTGCTCTGCCGCGTCATGAACGTGCCGGGTAAGATCGCGACGCTTGTGGGTGTGGGTTCGTCGATTTGCGGCGGTTCTGCCATCGCCGCGACCGCACCCGTCATCGATGCCGACGATCGCGAGATTGCCCAGGCTATTTCGGTCATCTTCCTGTTTAACGTTATCGCGGCGCTCGTGTTTCCGACGCTCGGCGGCATGCTCGGGCTGACCAACGAGGGCTTTGGCCTGTTTGCCGGCACCGCCATCAACGATACCTCGTCCGTAACGGCTGCGGCGAGCGCCTGGGACAGCATGCATCCCGGCGCCAATGTGCTCGAGAGCGCCACGGTGGTCAAGCTCACCAGGACGCTGGCCATCATTCCCATCACGCTGGCGCTTGCTTGCTGGCAGATGCATCTGGCGCGCAAGGCCGGCGGCGACGCTAGGAGCACGTTCTCGCTTAAACGCGCGTTTCCCATGTTTGTGCTGTTCTTTGTGCTGGCGAGTGTGATCACCACGGTGTTTCAGCTTCCCGTGTCCATCACGGCGCCCATCAAGGAGCTGTCGAAATTCTTTATTGTGATGGCCATGGCGGCTATTGGTTTTAATACCGATATCGTTGAGCTGGTCAAAAAGGGCGGCAAGCCCATCGCGCTGGGCTTTTGCTGCTGGATTGGCATTGCGTGCATGAGTTTGGGAATGCAGCACGTGCTGGGAATCTGGTAGAGAAGTAGCTTATTTGCGTGCTGCGTGCTGGTGAGCGCATTCTCACGGTGGAGCGATAGGAGCTCTTGCGGGATGGTCGAGATCGCGACGTCCCCACGCGCAT
>CABUAL010000023.1 GCA_902489515.1 uncultured Collinsella sp.
AACAAGCGGGCGAACAGGAAGAATACCGCTTGCTGCGCCATCACCGAATGGCGAATCTGGCGGTCGTCACAGCCGATCTGTGCCAGCACACGATAGCTGCGGCTGCCGTCGGCCACATTGGAGAGCTGCTGGATCGACAGTATCGCCGCGCACGCAACGACCAGTACAAAGCCAATGTAGATGGCCAGATAGCTAATCATGCCGTTCATTTGCGCTGCTTGCGTGTACATCTCGGAGCGTGTGATGAAGATCCCCCATGACCCCGGCTCCTTGCCGTCAACGAGCAGATTGTCGAGCAAAGTGTATTTAATGCTCTCGTCTGCCTCGGTCGTATCCATCCCCTGTTTGTAATTAACGAGCAGGCTACTGGAATACGGCTGCAGATTAAGTTGGGACAACAGCTCGTCGGCAACGACGACGGTACCCGGATTACTGCCCATCGCCGAGTTGGCGATGGCCGCCGTGTCCTTGTCCGACTTATCGGTTGCGGGCTTGAGCTCATGCCCGCCCAAGGTGAGGGTATGGCCGCCGGCCATGTACTTGGTGTACAGGTCGCCCAGCTCACCGCCCATATCACACGTAAGCAGGTACTGGTCGCGGCCAATGCTCACCGGCTCCTCGCCCATCATCTGGCGCAGTTTGTTGTACTGGCTCGCCGGCGTCACAAACAGACCCATCGTATCGGCATTGCTACCCCCGAGCGCCTTGGGGAGCTTTTCGCCCATGGTCTTGCACATCTCACCCGCAGACACCGAAGGATTCGAACCGCCAAACGGGTAACTCAGATACGAATCGATCTGAACATGCTCACCGGCAACATCGGCGATATTGACCTTCTTGCCGGTCTCGTCGTTGTTGTCCGCCGACTTGCCCTTGCCGTGCCATGCGGAGTACAAATCGACCGTTGTATCGGCTAGCACCATGCGGTCGGCTTCAGACGGATTGACGTATTCTTTGTAGTAGTCGAGCGTATCGGGCGTGTAATAGACATACGTCTGAGACACGTCAACAGGGTTATAGCGCTCCAGGTTTTCGTTCATCACATTGGCAATCGACATACCGCACGTCACCGAGGTGATGGCCAAAAACAGGAGCATCGCGATGACGCCCATCGAAAAGCACACCGTGTTGACCTTGGCCGCAAGCTGGCGCACGGTAAACATGTTGAGGCCGCGCCAATACACGCCGCGCAGGCTCTGCAGCAGCTTGATGAGCATGCCCGAGAGTCCCCAGAACAGGGCAAAGGTGCCCACGGTAACCATAGCGGTCGTAATACCAAACTGGTTCATGGCCTCTTGCAGCTTGCTGTCCGTCGCGGTTAGCGGGAACCCATCACGTAGCAGACGGTAATAGGCCACGCCCACAAGCACCGCACCCACGGCAAAGATGGCAATCGCGATCCAGGGGTTGCGTGTCTTGATGCTCTCGTTGCGACGCTCGGCACCCATAAGCTCGATGAGTTTGGTACGACGCACGACGCGGAGGTTCAGCAGTAGCGTGAGCACAAACATCACGAGCATGCAGACAAGGGTCAGGTTGAACGCATGCACCGAGAAAAAGAAGTGGAAATTGGCGATCTGTGTCTTAAAGAGCGAGGCCGTAAAGAACGTCATGAGCTGGGAGAGTCCCACACCCAGCACAATGCCGGCGGCAAAGGCCACGACCGATACTATCACGGTCTCGAGCGCCATGATCGTGGCGACGCGCCCGCGCCCCATGCCGAGCACCTGGTACAGGCCAAACTCCTTTTTGCGGCGTTTCATGATGAAGTTATTGGCATACACCATCAAAAAGGCCATGACACCGGCCAAAAAGTACGTCAGGTCGCCGAGCATGCTGCCCATAACCCGCGCCAAGCCCTCTTCATCGATTCCAGCGATGTCGACCTGCATCGAGACGGTGTTAAAGGCATAGAAGACCGTAACGCCCAGGGTGAGCGTCAAAAGGTAGACGAGGTAGTCGCGGCCGGCGCGGCGGACGTTGCCCCAAGCGAGTTTACAGAGCATCGGAGCCCTCACCGCCCATCATGGCAACGACCTCCATAATGCGGTCGAAGAACTCTCGGCGGTCGGTGTCGCCGCGGCGCAGCTCGGTGAAGATCTTGCCGTCGCGAATAAACAGCACACGGCTCGTGTAGCTGGCGGCAAAGCTGTCATGCGTGACCATGAGCACAGTGGCGCGCAGGCGGCGATTGAGCGCCTCCAGGCTCTCGAGCAGCAAGCGGGCGCTCTTGGAATCGAGGGCGCCGGTGGGCTCGTCGGCCATGATCATGGTGGGGTCGGTTACGAGCGCGCGAGCCGCGGCAACGCGCTGCTGCTGACCGCCGGACATCTGGTAGGGATACTTGTCGAGCACCTGGCTAATGGACAGACGCGCTGCCACATCCTGCACGCGGGTCGAGATCTCTGCCGAGTTTGTGCGGGCAATGGTGAGCGGCAGGGCGATATTCTCGCGTGCCGTGAGCGTATCGAGCAGGTTGGAGTCCTGGAAGATAAAGCCGAGCTCCTCGCGGCGGAACTGCGAGAGCTTGGCCTGCTTCATGCGCGTCACGTCCTGACCGTTAATGCGGATCGTGCCGCTCGTGGCGCTATCGATGGTCGACACGCAGTTGAGCAACGTCGACTTGCCCGAGCCCGAAGCGCCCATGATGCCGACAAATTCGCCGCGGTTGACCGTAAAGCTGACGTCGTTGAGCGCGCGGGTCACGTTGCCCAGCGCTCCATATACCTTTTCGAGATGCGCGACCTCCAGTACCGGGGTCGCCATGTGCGTGGTTTGCATACCGAGTCCTTTCTTGTAATTAGTCTACGGCATCTATAGTCGCAAGAAGACGAGTCGGCTACCATCGATATGGCTTACGCTTGCCTTACCGTTGTGTAAGGTACGGGTAGCTAATTTGGGACGGGGCTATTTTGACTACCCTTTGACTGCCAGCGACTAATTTGGGGTTGGGACAAATATCAGCTGCCGTATGGGGGTAGTCAAAATAGCCCCGTCCCAAATTAGCTACCCTGTCACGTATTGTTGTTGAGAGAGGACTCCTGTTGAAGACTGTTCATGTTGCTGCCGGGATCATTCGCAAGGAAGGATCCGACGAGCTGCTTGCCGTGCAGCGCGGCTACGGCGACATGCAGGGACTTTGGGAGTTTCCCGGTGGCAAGTTCATGCGCGGCGAGACGCCCGAGGACGCCGTACGCCGCGAGCTCATGGAAGAGCTGCAGGTAAAAGTCACCAACCTGCGCGATTTTTACACCGTTGAGTACGACTACCCCGATTTCCATCTCTCCATGGAGTGCTACTACTGCTCGCTGGCCAAAGAGTCTGGCGAGCCCCAGAAGCATGACCGTCAGCTTGATATCCGCTGGATTCCGCGCACCTCGCTTGCCACCGTTGAGTGGATGCCCGCCGACAAAGGGCTTATCGATGCTCTGATTGAGTTGAAGGAAGATCGGCTTGAGGCCAACGGCACTGCCAACAACGCCGAGGCCACCGCGACCGACGAGCCCGCCACCAAACCCAAGCGCGCACCTAAGCGCCGCAGCAAGAAGCGTCCCAAGCCCGGCCTGCTCGACGGCATCGATACCTCGGACCTCTCCGCTGACGAGCGCGAACTCGTGCGCCGTCGCGCCGCTATAAAAAAGTCCATGAAGGGCAACAAGCGTGCAAACACCAAGCCCGAGCTGCTCGTTCGCCAGCGCTTGCGCGCAGCGGGCCTTACGGGTTATCGCTTGGAATGGAAGGTTCCTGGCAAGCCCGACATCGCCTTTCCCGGCCGCAAGATCGCCATCTTCGTCAACGGTTGCTTTTGGCACCGCTGCCCCAAGTGCAACCCGAGCCAGCCCAGGCGCAACGTTGAGTTTTGGGAGGCAAAGTTCCGTCGCAACGTCGAGCGCGATCGCGCCGCGGTGGCAGCGCTCACTCAAATGGGCTGGACACCCATAACCATCTGGGAATGCGAACTCAAAAAAGACCGCATCGACGCCACCATGGAAAAGGTCATCGAGCAGGTGCGCGCCGCAGAGCCGCAGCGCTAGGAACGAGCCATCCACACGCCCCACACAGGCGAGCCACATCCGCGCCACAAACCTTAGAAAGCCCTTAAGCCCAAAACCTTTCAAAAGTGTTATTCGATACCTCTGACCTGCAGCTTCATCGTAACACCAAACCAGGTTAAGCCTTTCTTTAGCGCTTCTTTGCAGCAGCCGCGGCATAATACTGCCAACGCACGGGACCTAGCAGCATACCCCGAGCGCAATCTATTGGTGGACATCGAGGAGGCCGCATAAGCATGCATTCTTCCAATGACGCAGCACAGCAGCCATCCCTAAAATATGCAAACCTTTTCTCCTTCCCCCCGACACAGAGAAACGGTCTCCTCGACTCCCCCACCACAAAAACCAAGCGCTCAGCCGATCAGAGCCTCAACTTACGAGCATCCTTCGAAAAGCTCCAAGCATCCCTAGACAAGGCGTTCCCCGAACAGGAAAGAGCAATCTAAGCCCATCGCGCTTTATACTGATGCCATGCGAAACATGGATCACATAGAATTGCACCGCGGAGGACGCGAGGAAGCGTTTCCCGAGACCGCCGAAGACTGGCCCTATATTGCCGAACGCGCAGAATTCGCTCGCTATCCGGGCAATTCCGTCCCCTGGCACTGGCATTCCGAAGTTGAGCTTTTCTACATGGAGCAGGGAGCGATTGACTATCGAACGCGCGCGGCTCATGAGCACGTACGCTTTGAGGAAGGGTCAGCCGGCTTTATCAACGGCGGCGTTTTGCACAGCACGCTGCAATCAGCCAATTCGGCACCAGCCATTCAAATGTTGCATATCTTTCAGCCGTCGATGCTCGGCGATCCCGCGGGACGTCTCCAAAAGCGCTACATCAATCCATTACTTCAATGTCGAGGCGTCGATGTGCTCAAATGGTCGCCCACCAACCCCGACGATATGCCCTTTATCGATTTGCTGAAGAGCTCCTTTAGCCACGACCTTCAACGGCCGCAGAACGAGATGGCGCTTCGAAATAACTTGTCAGAGCTCTGGATTCAGATTTACGCCAAGGCCGAACCGCTCTTTTCCTCCGACGGCGCCTCTTGGATGACCGGCCGCGACGTACAGTTCAAGGGAATCCTGGACTTTATCCGCGCAAACTATGCAGCCGCTATAGATGTGCCCCAGATGGCATCTGCAGCCGGCGTAAGCGAAAGAGAGTGTTACCGCATTATCGAAACTTGTGCAGGAACGACCCCGGCGGCATATCTACGCGCATACCGCATAAACCGTGCTTGCGAACTTTTGGCACACACCACGCGAACGGTACAGACAGTCGCGCGCCAATGCGGCTTTGCGACAGCAAGCCATCTTGGCCAGGTATTTAAAGAACAAATGGGATGCACTCCCTCGAGCTATCGAGCAGCGAGGCAGAATCTCGATAGCACCAGGCAGAAATCCCGCTAGCCTTTCTTCTGTCACCGCATCAAACTTGCAGGCAAACAACAGAGAGGAGCAATCATATGAAGCACTTTGACCATATCGTATTTGACGTTGATGGGACATTGGCAGATACAGAAGAAAGCGTTCTATCATCGCTTGTCCAGATTGTCCAAGAAGAGACCGGCAAAACGCCCCCCCGACACGAGCTTGAATTTGCCCTCGGCATACCCGGCAAGGATGCCCTTGAGAAACTTGGAATCTACTCGCAGGCAACGTTGGATCGCTGGTGCCAAGTTGCCGCCAGCTTTAAAAGCACCATCAGCGTGTTTCCAGGTTTGCTTGAAGTCATCGCAACACTCGCCGATAGCGGCTGCAAACTTGGCATCGTCTCCTCACGTGCGCGCGACGAATACGCAGAAGAAATTGCACCCCTTGGCTTCGATAAGTATTTTGAGCACATCATCCTTGTCGAAGACACAACCGAACATAAACCCGCACCCGCTCCCATGCTCGAATATCTCCGGCGTACGGGCGCGAATCCTGGCAACGTCGTCTACGTTGGCGACACCGTCTACGACGAACAATGCGCAACTTCGGCAGGGGTCAGTTTTGCCAGAGCGGCATGGGGATCACACCAAGACATCCCAAACGCCACCTACAACCTCAAAACCCCCAACGACCTACTAACCCTAACAACCAAATAACCCACGCGTCCCACCCTTTTAGCCCCAACGCCACAAGGGCGATTGAGCAGGACGGTTTGGGCGGGTCCCCGTACTTAGTTTCCAAAATCATTCCGCAGCGCGAAGGCTTCTTATTATTTTCAGACCTAACGCCACAAGGGCGACGACCTCGAGAAGGTCAACTTGGGAGGGACGAGGGCTTAGTTCCCCAATCTTTCCGCAGGGGGCAAAAAGCCTCGCCGCACGAAGTGCGCAGCGAGGCTTTTTGCATGCCCGAGGACGATTGGGGAACTAAGCCCTCATCCCTCCCCGGGATATGTAGCGAGTCGGAGTACCCTTGCTGTTACTCTGCTTTGCCCACAGAGTTGAGGTTGGTCATGCGAATCTTAACCAGCTCGGTGATCTCACGCATGCCCTCCTTGGCCGGCTTCTTGGGATCGAAGCAGGCAGGGTTCTCGGCCATGTAGGCCATGAAGCCCTTGGTGTAGGCCTGACGCAGCTCGGTGGCGTAGTTAACCTTGCAGATGCCGTTCTTCACAGCCTCGGCAACCTGCTCATCGGGCACACCGGAGGTGCCGTGCAGAACCAGCGGCACGTCGACGGCGTCGCGGATAGCCTTGACCACGGACTGCTCGATGTGCGGATCGCTCGTGTACACGCCGTGGCTGGTGCCAACGCCAATGGCCAGCGAGGTGCAGCCGGTGCGCTCGACGAACTCCTTGGCCTCGGCCGGATCGGTGTAGGGGCTCTCGCCCTCAACCGCGGGACCGTCATCCTCCTTGCCGCCAACCTTGCCAAGCTCGGCCTCGACGGGCACGCCCATGGCGCGGCCAGCGTCGGCGACGGACTTGGTCAGGGCGATGTTGTCCTCGAAGGACTCGTGCGAACCGTCAATCATGACAGAGGTGTAGCCCGTGCGGAAAGCCTGCATGCAGCGGTCATAGCCATCGCCGTGATCGAGGTGCAGAGCGACGGGCACGGAAGCGCGCTCGGCGGCAGCCTTGACCATACCGTAGAAGTAATCCAGGCCAGCGGTCTTGATGGTGCCCGGGGTGGTCTGCATGATGACGGGGGACTTGGTCTCCTCGGCAGCGGCCAGAACAGCCATAACAAACTCGAGGTTCTCGACGTTGAACGCGCCAACGGCGTAGTGGCCGGCCTGAGCGTCCTTGAGCATCTTTTCGGTGGTAACAAGTGCCATGAGCGTTTGCTCCTCTCCCTCGCCCGCATCTGGACATCGGGCGTACGTGTCCGCAAGGCGTTTTACCTTGCGTTTTGCTGCGCCCATTGTATGAAATTCGGCGGGCATAAATGCACGAGATATTGTCGTTGCGCGAGGTCGAGCCTTCATTTTTGAAAAGCAAACGGAAGGGTTTTGTGCCGAGCGCACGTGTTCGATATTGAGTTTTGAGCGTCGAGTGGCTTTCTTTTATAGAAAAGATAAGTAATCGAAAGGCGTTTTCTTACTCAAAAAGAAAATGAACGAAAATGGTTTCAACATAATTCCTGCAAATATCGGCAGAGAATGGAGCAGCAATGGCCCAAGCTACAAACCGCGCCTTCGCCGACGAACGCCGTGCCGCCATCATGGAAATGCTCGAGCATAATGCCTCGGTGCAGGTGGCAGAAATCGCCCAGACCTTTGGCGTGTCCTCTGTCACCGCTCGCGCTGATTTGGACGCCCTCGCCGAGTCCGGCAAACTGCGCCGCACGCATGGTGGCGCTGTGTCGCTCCACAAGCGCCTGACCGTCTCCACGCAGGATCGGCGCATTAACGTCAACGTGGCCGCCAAGCAGGCCATCGCGCAAAGTGCCATTGAACTCGTCAGCGACGGCGACACCCTGCTCGTCGACTCGGGCACCACCGCGCTCGAATTTGTCCGGCTCCTCGACCAGCGCGACGGCATCACCGTCATCACGGCAGACATTACGATCGCCGATTACATCGACGAGAGCATGCCCTCGGTCGACGTCGTCATGCTGGGCGGCGCACTGCGCAAAGGACACCGCTATCTGTACGGTCCGCTCACCATGCAGGCGCTGCAGATGGTTCACGCCGACCTCGCCATCATGTGCCCCGGCGCCTTTGTTCCCGGCTGTGGCTTTACTACCGACTTTCCGCAGATGGCCGAGACCAAAACGGCCATGATCGCCGCCGCGCGTCGAGGCGTCGCCCTCATGGACGCGAGCAAGGTCAACGGACGCGGCATGTACCGCTTCGCCGAACTTACCGATGTCGACACCATCGTGATGGACCGTGACCCCGACGGCGCCGTCGCCACCTCAATCGCCGAGGCCACTGACAGCTCACGTCCAGCCCTCGTCATCGCCGGCGCTTAAACAAAAACCACCACAAAGGTCTCCTTTGTGGTGGTTGAGCATCAGAAGTGAATGTGTCGCTACTTGGACAGCTCGTCGGCGAGAACCTCGATCTGAGCGCGCGAGGCGTCGTTGAGCGAGCCCAGCACGGTCACCTTGTTCTGCGCCAGGGTGATGTCCTTCATGCCCTCGAGCTCCTTGGTCATAACCTTGGCAGCGGTGGGCGCCCAGGAGCCGGCCTCAACGAGCGCCACCGTACGGTTCTGATAGGCGTGCTCGGCAAGCGTGTGGATAAAGGTGCTCATGAACGGGAAGATCTCGCCCTGATAGGTGATGGAGGCGAGCACCAGACGGTCATAGCGGAACGCATCCTCAACGGCCTCGGCCATGTCGTCGCGAGCCAAGTCAAAGACGGAAACCTTCTGGCCGCGGGCCTCGAGCGCAGATGCAAGCTCCTCAACGGCGGCCTTCAGATGGCCGTAGACGCTCGCGTAGGCAATGGTGATGCCCTCGTCCTCGGGCTGATAGCTCGACCAGGTATTGTAAGTGTCGAGGTAGTAGCCCAGGTTCTCGGTCAGCACGGGGCCGTGGAGCGGGCAGATGATCTGGATGTCCAGATCGGCAGCCTTCTTGAGCACGGCCTGCACGAACTTGCCGAACTTGCCGACAATACCAAAGTAGTAACGGCGCGCCTCGCAGGCCCAGCCTTCCGGGTCCTCGATGTCGTTGGCACCGAACTTGCCAAAGCCGTCGGCGCTAAAGAGCACCTTGTCGGCGGCCTCGTAGGAGAAGAGCACCTCGGGCCAGTGCACGTTGGGGGCGCCGACGAAGGTCAGGCTGTGGCCGCCCAGGTCGAGCACGTCGCCCTCTTTGACGACCATCTTGCGCTCGGGGTAATCGGTGCCAAAGTAGTTGACCATCATGCGGAAGGCGCCCATGCTGGCTACGATCTGGGCCTGGGGATAGCGCTCCATAAAGGCAGCGATGCCGGCGGAGTGGTCGGGCTCCATGTGGTGAACGACCAGGTAATCGGGCGTGCGGCCGTCGAGCACGGCCTCGATGTTGCCGAGCCACTCGTCAACAAAACCGCCGTCGACCGAATCGGCGACAGCAATCTTCTCGCCCAAGATAACGTAGCTGTTGTATGCCATGCCGTTCTCGGACACGTCGTACTGGCCCTCGAACAGGTCGATGTCGTGATCGTCGACGCCAACGTAGCGGATATCCTTGGTGATCTCCATCAGGCAAAGCCTCCTAGATAGACAAAAGAACCCGTCTATCATAGCACTCGGCTACATCCCAACTGTTATCCGCCGGCATCCTTACCGTTTGTTATCCAAGCGCAATAACACGCCTTTGACCTGCACAAACTATGCGCGCGGGACCGCCGTGGTATGTCGAACGATAAGCTGCCCCGGAATACGGATCGCAACGGTTTTGCCCGGCGTTCCCTCCTTGGGAACCGCATGCTCAAACACCTCGCGTCCGCGCTGATGCAGATCGAACCGCACGGTCGTGAGCTCGTTGTGTGCGACAAAATCATCGAGCGAATCGTCGACACCCACCACGCTCACGTCCTCGGGCACGCGCAGGCCGCTATCGCGCAGCGCGGCGATGGCGCCGTTTGCCATCTGGTCGTTTGCCGCATAAATCGCCGTCATGGTGCGGTCGTGCTCCGCCAGATACCTGCCGGCCTCGTAGCCGCTGTTGGCAGACCAGTCGCCCTCGAGCGGCTCCGTTGGCTCAATATGCCTGCGCTCGAGCGCGTCTTGCCAACCAGCGCGGCGGAACTGCTCGTCCACCGAGAAGGATGGGCCGCCGATATAGCGGATCTGCTCGTGGCCAAGCTCAAACAGGTGATCCATAAGCAGCAGCGAGCAGCCGTAATGGTCGGAGTCGACCGTGGTCACGCGCGGATGCGCATACATGGTGACGATAACCGTGCCGATTCCCGGCAGCGGATCAAACGTCTCAAAGTCGGGCGCCATGCGGCTCATACCGATGATGATGCCATCGACCGGCAGGGCCGCCATGCGACGCGTGGCCTCGGCAAGCGAAAACTCCTCGGTCTTGGACATCTCGACCAGCGTGATGGCGCAGCCGTGCTCGCGAGCAGCGCTGGCGATGCCGTCGATCATCGTCAGATTCCCAAACTTGGTGACATCGTTGACGCATAAACCGACCGAATGGTAGCGACCGTCGCGCAGGGAACGGCCGGCATAGCTCGGGCGAAAGCCGAGCTCCTGCATGGCTGCCTGCACGCGCTGGCGCGTCTGCTCGTTCACATTGGGCAGACCGTTGGCGACGCGCGAGACCGTCTGCTGCGAAACGCCAGCAGCGCGGGCGACGTCGGCCATGGAAACCGGACGCGAGCCTGTATCGTTGGAGGGGCGCCTTGCCACAAGATCACCTTCACCCTTGCGAGATCAAAATAGCGTGCATGCCGGCCCGTGCAGAAATAGAGCCCGCGCGGAGGGCCGCAATCGTCGGACGCATGTTAACGTACTCTACTTTTTCGAGCTGCAGCTCTTCTGCTCTATAAGTCCATACGGCACTACCGTTCACGGCTGAATTTCGACCGATTACCAGATTCTCAAAAAGTGACAAGCGATGTGTTATGAGTACGTTAACATAGCCCGTAACGTGCGGTATCGTGAACACTTGGTTCATACCGCTACAAGTTGTTAACGTACTCATAACGACGCAAAACCCACCCGGGCACGCCAAGGAAAGGACTCCCATGACCACCCCCGACGAAAAGACATTCGCCACGCTCACCAAGCTGTTCGAGGAGGAGTTTGGCCCCATCGGCGACCGCCAGGTGCTCTACGTGCACGCGCCCGGCCGTTCCGAGATCAGCGGCAACCACACCGACCACGAGGGTGGCCACGTTATCGCCGGCTCGCTCGATGTCGCCGTTGACGGCATCGCCGTGGCAACCGATTCCAACAAGGTTCGCGTAGCCGACGAGGGCTATCCCACGTTTGAAATCGCGCTCGGCACGCTAGACGTGCAGGAGTCCGAGAAGGGCACGTCCGCAAGCCTCGTGCGCGGTATGGCCCACGAGATTGCAGCCCTTGGCGTTGAGCCTCACGGCTTCGATTTTGCTTTCACCTGCTCCGTCCCCTCGGGCGGCGGCCTTTCCAGCTCCGCTGCCGTCGAGGCCGCATACGGCCGCGCCATGGAGACGCTCTGGGGCGCGCCCGCCATTGAGCCCGTCGCGCTCGCGCAGATGAGCCAGCGCACCGAGAACAACTACTACGGCAAGCCCTGCGGTCTGATGGACCAGGCCGCCGTGTGCCTGGGTGGCCTCGCCTACATGGACTTTGAGGACCAGGCTCAGCCTAAGACCCAGAAGCTCGAGCTCAACTTTGAGGATCACGGTTATGCGCTTGTGCTCGTTAAAGTGGGCACCGACCACGTGGCCGCCACCGACGATTACGCTGCCGTTCCGCGTGAGATGCAAGACGTCGCCGCCGAGTTTGGCAAGGCACGCCTGTGCGAGGTCGATGTTGCCGATTTTGACGCCAAGCTCCCCGAGCTGCGTGCCAAACTGGGCGACCGTGCCTGCCTGCGCGCCGTTCACTACTGGTACGAGAACGGCCTGGTCGACAAGCGCTGGGCAGCTCTGAACGCCGGCGACATCGACCAGTTCCTGGTCCTGACGCGCGAGTCCGGCGCCAGCTCTGCCATGTACCTGCAGAATGTCGTTGCCAAGTTGGGCTCCGAGCAGCCCTCCATGTATGCGCTGGCCCTTGCCGAGCATGTGCTCGACGGCCGCGGCGCCGTCCGCATCCACGGCGGCGGCTTTGGTGGCACCATCCAGGCCTTCGTGCCGCTCGACCTAGTCGACACCTTTATTACCAAGATGAACGGCTGGCTGGGCGAGGGCTCTGCCCGTCACTACGCAATTTCTGACAAGGGGGCTTACGCGGCATGGCTGTAACGACCGACGTGCGCGAAGCTGCGCAGAACCTGATTGAGTACGCCATCCACCGATCCATGATTGGGCAGGACGACCGTATCTGGGCCTACAACACCATTCTTGAGTGCATTGGCGCCACGGGCCCCGCGCTCGACATGGCCTGGGCGCTGCAGACCGAGAAGATTTCGCTTCTGCACCCTGACACACTCCCCGACTTTGACCTTGAGGGCACGCTCGCCGTACTTTCCGAGGCCGCCGTTGCCAACGGCGCTG
>CABUAL010000024.1 GCA_902489515.1 uncultured Collinsella sp.
CTCGTACGAGATGAACGCACCCCCGGGCACGGTAAGGGCGCCGCCCATCACGACCACGCGGCCGATGGACATCATCGCCGCCGCATCGCGCTCCAGGGCGAGCGCCAGGTTGGAGAGCGGGCCAGTCGCTACGTAGACCAGATCGGGACCATAGGTGCGCGCGGCATCAATCAGATAATCGACCGCGGCGTTGCCGTCGGCCGAGGTCGCCCCCACCGGCTCGTAGGGCGACGCGGGCACGCTCGCGCCGCCGATGCCGTTCTTGCCGTGAATGAGCGCGGTGGACGCCGGCGGCGTATAGGGCTCAGTCGCCTGCAGAGGACGGTCGGCACCCAGGTACACCGGAACCTCGGGGCGACCCAGCAGATCGAGCACCGCCAGGCAGTTGTGCGCCGATTGCTCGACGCGCACGTTGCCAAAGCACGTGGTGATGCCCACGAGCTCCACCTCGGGGCTCGCGATGGCATAGGCCAGCGCCATCGCATCGTCCACACCCATATCCAGATCAAGGATCAGCTTCTTGATTGCCATTGTTCTACTCCGCTTCTCCGTCTTTATCGTTTAACCAAACCAATGTTCAACTTCGGCGCGCGTGGGAATCGATTGCTGAGCGCCCAGGCGCGACACCGTCACTGCCGAGGCGCGAGCACCCGCAGCCATGCACTCAAAGAGCGGCAAGCCCTCTAGGCGAGCCGCCGCCAACGCGCCGATAAACGTATCGCCGGCGGCCGTGGTATCGACTACCGTACTCGAAAGTGCCGGCATGCGCAGCAGCTCGCCGTCATCGCCGAGCGTAACCGACCCGGCGCCGCCCAACGTGATGACCGCAGCGCCGGCGCCCTTAGCAAGCAGGGCGTTGAGCGCCGCGACGCAGCTCGCATCATCCGCGGGCAAGATGCCCGTCAGCACCTGGCACTCAGTCTCGTTGGGGCAGACCAGGTCGACTGCAGACCAGACCTCCACAGACAACTCACAGGCAGGCGCTGGATTAAAGACCGTATAAAACCCCAGCTCGTGAGCGCAGAAAAGCGCCTCGGCAGTCGCTGCAAGGTCACATTCGCCCTGGGCGATAAAGACGCTTCCGACAGCCGGGGCAATATCGCTGGCGTCTCCGTCGAGCCCATCGGCCACCAGACGCCCCAGCGCGCAGGCAACGTCCTCGCCCGCGAGTGCATGGTTGGCGCCCGGCGACAGCACGATGCGGTTGTCGCCCTCGCAGCGAATGATGGTCGCCGTGCCCGTCTCCACGTCGTCGCGCCGCGCCACAAAGCCACAGTCCACGCCAGCATCTTGGAGCCCCGCCACGAGCGATGCACCGAACGCGTCGCGGCCGACCGCGCCAATCATGCACGTGCGCGCACCCATGCGCGCGGCGGCGACGGCCTGGTTAGCGCCCTTGCCACCGGCGTTGGTGATAAAACCGCTGCCACCGACGGTCTCACCCGCGCGCGGCATGCGCTCGCACGCCACCGAAAGGTCCATGTTCATGCTGCCGAACACCGCAACGATGCCGCGATCTGCCATGGGAACCTCCTCATCTGCGGGCCTTATGCCCACCGTCGGCCGTCGATCGTGCGCCCTCGCACCTCTATAACTTTAGTTCACTTTGATGTGAACGCACCCTTGAGGTTGCGCCAGCAGCAAGCATTCACAGGAGCAGGCAGCTACAATGAATATGTGCTGATTATTCTCGTCATTGGATGATGTTTTATGGAGCAATTCCCACAATCGAGCCCACGCGGCCCGCGCCGCGCGCCCGATAACCAGGCGCCGCACGAACGCCCGCGCGCCGACCGCCGCACCGGCGAGTCGAGACGCGGCCCAAGCCCGCATCGAACGCCCACCAACAAGGGCGCCCACACCAACAGCGCCGCAAAAGAACAGGCGCCCGCTCGTCCCAAGTCCCGCTACATTCCTGCGCTCGACGGCCTGCGCACGCTTGCCGTCGTCGCGGTGGTGCTCTATCACCTCAACCTCACGTGGGCTCAGGGCGGCCTGCTCGGCGTCACGATCTTCTTTGTGCTTTCGGGCTATCTGATCACGCGCTTGCTGCTCAACGAAGTCGCTAAGACCGGCCGCATCGACCTTAAGAGCTTCTGGATCCGCCGCATCCGTCGCCTGGTCCCCGCCGTGGTAACGGTAGTGTTCGTGACCTGCGCGCTGTGCACCATTTTTAACCACGTGATGCTCACCAAGATGCGCCCCGACATCCTGCCGTCACTGCTGTTCTTCAACAACTGGTGGCAGATTGCCCAAAACGTCTCGTACTTCAATGCTCTGGGCGACCCCTCGCCGCTCACGCACTTTTGGTCGCTTGCCATCGAGGAACAGTTCTACCTGATTTGGCCGCCACTGCTGTTTGCCATGGTATCCATGCATGTGAGCAAGCCCAACACGCGCCGCGTGGTTCTGGGCCTTGCCGCGGTATCTGCCCTCGCCATGATGGTGCTTTACAACCCTGCCGCCGACCCCAGCCGCGTGTACTACGGCACCGACACCCGCGTGTTCTCGCTGCTGTTGGGTGCCTGGATGGCCTTTATCCCCGATCGCGACCTGGCGCCGGTGCGTCTCGCACATCGTTTGGGGCTCAATCGCCTGGCTGGCGCCGCCAAGCGCGACAAGAGCGCCGAAGGCAAGCCTGGCGAGAAGGCCGACGAATCAGCCGAGGCCGCCCCGGCACAGCCGAGCGCCCTCGTGCATTTTTGGTCCTCGCCCGCATCCATCGATGTGTTGGGCGTCGTGGGCCTGGTTGGCCTTGCCGCCATGGTCGCGCTCACCAACGGCTACACCGCGTTCCAGTATCGCGGCGGCACGCTGTTATGCTCCATCCTCACGCTCATGGTCATCGCGGCCTGCGTGCAGCCCCAGGGAATGGTTGCCCGTGCGCTGTCCGCCGAGCCGCTCGTGTGGATTGGCAAACGCTCGTACAGCATCTACCTGTGGCACTATCCGCTGCTGTTGCTCATGAACCCGGTCGCTAACATCAACGATACGCCCTGGTGGCAGTACATCTTGCAGGTACTTGTGGTGGTCGCCGTAGCCGAGTGCTCCTATCGCTTTATCGAAACGCCGTTTAGGAAGGGCGCCTTCGGCCGCACCGTCGCCGAGTTCCGCGATGGCACCACCACGCCCGCCAACTGGGCACGCGCGCACGTCCCTGCCTGCGCAGCCTGCGCTGTCGTGTTGGTCGTTGCACTGGGCGGCCTGATCTTTGTGCCCGAGACGTCTGCGCTGAGCGGCGAGGGCGCCGAGGTTCTGAACAAGGAAGCCAAAAACACCGCGCCCACCGACCAGCAGGCGGCCGACGACACCGACAGGAACAACGACGGCTTCCCCGATGGCTCCTACGACCTGTTGATGATCGGCGACTCCGTGTCGCTGCGCGCCGTTGATTCCTTTGACGGCGTGTTCCCGCACAGCCATATCGATGCCGAAAAGGGCCGCCAGTTTGATGCGGGCCGCGCGACATTTGAGGGCTATATCCAGCAGAACCTTGCCGGCAAGATCGTGGTCTTTGCCCTGGGCACCAACGGTTTGGTAACGGACGCCCAGGTCGACGCGATCATGGCCGACGCCGGCGAGCAGCGTATTGTCGTGTTTGTAAACACGCGTAGCCCGCAGCCGTGGGTCGGGTCCACGAACCAGGCCATCGCCAACGCCGCCACGCGCTACAAGAATGTACGCGTTATCGACTGGTACGGGTACAGCACCAACCGCAACGACCTGTTCGACGGCGACGGCACGCACCTGTCGACCACCGGCGTGACCGAGTACCTCAACCTGATCCACGATGCAGTCAAGAAAGACCTGCCCGTGCACCCCGAGGACCACGTCAACGATCCGCAGCCGGCAGCCGTCAAGTCCGCCGGCGACGCACTCGTCAATGCCCTCGCCTACAAGCCGCACAAGCTGGGCACCGACAAGTAACGCGCAGCCAAATCTGCTTACACCCGCAGGGGGCGTCGGCGTCGAACAGCGCCCCCTGCGGCAGTTAGGGGCGCTCCTTTTGTGCCGGCACCTGGAGGCACTTCTGGCGTAGCCAATGAAGACCTCTACGGATGAATTCCAAGCCGCTCCGCCCCTCCAGACATCGTTTCCGTGCCTCGCGCCTGCCCCAAACAATCAAAACAAGCCCTTTTCGCCGCGACCTCAAAGGTCTGTGGGCAAAAAAGGGCAAATATGAGTACTGTTACCATTTTAGTAGCAGGCAAAACCACCCAAAATGACGTCCGAGCGACTCCTACAACCCCCTAAAGCAGCCAACCTAGCTGGATTAGAGCCTGTTGTGGCAAATTTTAATGTACACACTCTAGATTTTGTACATTATCTTTTTGCACATAAATGCCATCGCCTTAGCAACAGTACTCATATTTGGCATTTTTTGTCCATTGCTATATAACTAACACCCTATAGCAGACAAAAAACAGGCCGCAGCCCATCGCTGCGGCCTGTTCGGAAGCAAAAGTGGGCGTTAAGCGCTGTAGCCCATCGCCTGCAGAACAAACATGACGACCGTGAGCACCGTAATCACACCGATAGTCGCCCAAGTGAGCACATTCCACACGCGGCCGTTGCGGTTGGCACCCATAATGTGACGGTCGGCTGCGATAACCACCTGGAACACCAGAACCACGGGCAACAGCACACCATTGATGACCTGTGAGGTCATCATAATCTGGAACAGATCGACGCCGGGCATAAGCACCAGCACGGCAGAGATACCGATGATGGCCGTAATGATGCCGCGATAGACCGGGGCCTCGTCCCAGCTGCGGTCGGCACCGCGCTCCCAGCCAAATGCCTCGCAGATAGCGCTCGACGTAACGCCCGGCAGCACGCAGGCAGCCAAGAAGCTCGCCGCGACCAGGCCCGAGGCAAACAGTACCGTGGACCACTGACCCGCAATAGGCTCCAACGCGCGGGCGGCATCGGCAGCATCGCTAATCTGAATACCCGCCGGGAACAACACCGTACCGGTCGTGATGATAATAAAGCCGGCAATGACATCGGCGGCAAGCGAGCCGCTCACGGTATCGATGCGCTGCAGCACGATATCGTCCTCGCCCGCGTTCTTATCGACCACGTTGTTCTGCGCCAAGAAAATCATCCACGGCGCGATGGTGGTACCGATCGTTGCGACCACGAGCGACACGTAGCTGGGGTCATTTTGAATGTTAGGCACGACCAGGTCGACCGCGACCTCACCCCAGTTGGGGCCAGCCATAAACGCGGCGACAATATAGGTCACGAACACGCAGCTCACCAGCAGCAGAATCTTCTCGATGCGCTGGAAGCTGCCCGACATGGTAAGCATCCACACCAGCAGCGCCACCAGCGGCACCGAAATGCTCGCCGGCACGCCAAAGAGGGCAAGGCCGCTGGCGATGCCCGCAAACTCCGAAATGGTCACAGCCGTGTTGGCGATCAACAGCGCCGCCATAGCAAGTACACTCTTGCGCACGCCAAAGCGCTCGCGAATGAGCGATGCCAGGCCCTTGCCCGTGACGCAGCCGCAGCGCGCCGCGGTCTCTTGCGTCACGATGAGCAGCACGGTCATGACGGGAAGCATCCAGAGCATCTTATAGCCATAGCTGGCGCCCGCGCTGGAATACGTGGCGATGCCGCCGGCGTCATTGCCCGAAAGCGCCGCCAGAAGACCGGGGCCCATGGCGCCAAAGATGGCCGCGATGGTCAGCTTTTGCTTGGTGCTCGGCTTTTGCTTCGTATTTTGCACGCGACCACCTACCCCATGACCGACATGGTGAGCAGCACCGCGGCGATGCAGTACGCCACACACGAGATCATGACGGCGATGACGTTCATGGCGGTGCCCGACGTGTTAAGGTCGTGCTCGTCGCGCCAGAACAGCACCATCAGATAAATCACAGCGCTCATGTTGCCAACCAGGCAAATGACTGCAGCGATATTAAAGCAACCGGTAAAGAGCTGCTCCTCAAACATAGTGGCATCGGGGAACGCGGCGGTGCGCACCAGCTGCGCGCACAGGTAGGTCACGAGCGAAAGGATCAGGCCCATACCCGTGCTCTGGAAGAAGAATCCCAGGTACGGTTTGGGCTCGTCGTCGTGACCGTCGTACTCGAGGAAGTAGTTCTTGACGAACGACACCATGCGCGAGGCAGCCAGCAGCACGAGCGGCATGGCGCACATGGGGAACACCACCAGATGCGCGGAGCCCAGCGCCGTCCCCAGCACGGTCGCCATAATGCACGAGGCGATGCCCCACACGACGACCCAGTACTGACGATGCACGAACCAGCTGAGC
This sequence comes from uncultured Collinsella sp., assembly GCA_902489515.1. Classification (GTDB taxonomy): domain Bacteria; phylum Actinomycetota; class Coriobacteriia; order Coriobacteriales; family Coriobacteriaceae; genus Collinsella. The sequence goes on from CABUAL010000024.1 coordinate 6,284, forward strand.
ACGTTCGTCGAGTCGTCCGACGCGCTATCGCCCGAGCCGACACCGGCGATCTGCAGGTCCTCCTGATGCTCCTCGGCGATAACGTCCATGGCGTCGTCGAAGGTCACGATACCCAGGATATGACGGTTCTCGTCGCAGACAGGGATGGCAACCAGGTCGTACTTGGTCATCTCGTCCGTCACGTCTTCCTGGTCCTCGTCAGGCGACACGTAGACCAGATCGCGATAGGCAAGCTGGCCCAGCGTGGCGTCGCGGTCGGCCACGATCAGCGTGCGCAGCGAAAGCACGCCCGTCAGCATGCCGCTCGGATCCTCGGTATAGACGTAGTAGACGCTCTCAAAGTCCTCGTCGAGCTTGCGAATCGCCTCGATGGCATCGCCGACCGTCGCCGTGGCGGGCAGCGAGACAAACTCCGAGGTCATGATGCGGCCGGCGGTGTTGTCCTCATACCCCAGCAGGTTACGAATCGCCTTCTCCTCCTTGACGCCCATCAGGCGCAGGAGCTTCTCGGCCTTCTCGTAATCGAGCTCGTCGATCAGGTCAGCTGCATCGTCCGGGTCCATCATGGCCAGCATCGACGATGCGTCCGTGTCGGACAGGCCCTCGAGCATCTCGGTCATAAGCTCGTCGTCATCGAACTCCGAGATGGCCTCGGCGGCCTGGGCAGTATCGAGCTGCGCAAACACCTGCGCACGTAGGCGCGGGTCGAGCTGCTCGATAATGTCGGCGATGTCGGCAGGATGCAGCTCGCCAAGCGTCTTGTGCGACACCGAGAGTTGAATGTTCTTGGTCGAGCGGTCGAGCAGGTCCATGTAGGACCAAGCGATGATGTCCTCACTGAGCGGCTTGCCCAGGTGCTTCATAAAGCCTTCGACGATATGCTCGAGCGCGGGGCTGATGGCGCGTAGCAGACCGCGGGCACCGACCTCGGCGCCCAGCAGACGCAGCTGATTTTCGCCCGACATGGAAAACTTGATGTCGTTTACACGCACGACCTTCATGCCCTGCGTGTCGACGATCTGCTTGTTGAGCACGTCGCGGGCAAGCAAGAGTTCGGTCGGCTGCAGGTACGAAAAACGGATTTCGGTGGCCGACGTCTTAAGGTGTACACCCGTCTCGTCGATACGATCGACCCATTTGCGCCAGCTGATCATAAACGGCGTCTTGCCGGGGCCGCGGAACGCGAGCGACGTCACGTGCGGAAAAACTTCGCCGGTAGCAATGCCAAAATCGTTGACCACGCCGAGCTTTTCGCCGTCGACGTCCAAGACCGGCAATTTGAGCATCTCACTCAGATAATTCAATGGTGCTCCCCATCATTATTCCCCCGGACGCGGCCGCGCGTGCGGCGTCCGGGGGCTTCTGGATATGTATACGCATGCGCGGGCGGCACGCCGCTCGACGCTTACACCCCGTGCATGCGCAAAAAGCACCTGCACGGGGTCATCGACTGTATGGTCGAGGTTTGGATTTCACCTGTAACCTTTCTCTTGACCCTCATTAACCGCAGTAACTATAGCATCAGCATCGCCCTGCGGCATCGAATTTATGCGCTGCACATTGCAGGCATACCAAACGCTGACGCATCCGTGACATAGCCGTTGGGGACGTTCTTAAACGACTACCCAATGACTACTCTGTGGTGTCGTCGTCCTCGGCAAGTTGGGGGAACACGGCGTCCTTGGGCATGGCGACCTTCGTCAGCGAGGTGAGCTTTTTGCTCAGCGACGTGTCCGTCTTGACCAGGTCGCTGAGCGTCACGATCTTGTAGCCGTCGGCGACAAGGCCATCGATAATCTGCGGCAGCGCCTCGAGCGTCTGCTCGGCGCATTCGTCTCTATCGGTGAGCAGCACGATATTGCCCGGCGTCACCGAATCGAGCACCGTCGAGACCTGCTCGTCGGCACCGTTGAGCAGCCAGTCGCCCGAGTCAATATTCCACGAGACCACGGCGGAGACCAAGTCCATCGCATCAATCCAGTTTTGCTCGTCAAAGGCAGCGTAGGGAGCACGCAGCAGCATCGTCTTCACGCCGGTCGCCGACTTAATCGCATCGGTGCCTTTCGTGATCTGTTCGCGTACCGCCTCACGGTCCTGACCCTTGAGCGAATCGTCGCTGTAGCTGTTGGATCCGATCTCGCACCCGGCGTCGACAATCGCCTTGGCCGTGGCAGGCGAGGCCTCGGCCGCATCGCCCGAAAGGAAGAACGTCGCGGTGACGCCCTTTTCCTTGAGCACCTGCAAGATCTGTTTGGTGGCGCCGCTCGGACCCTCGTCAAACGTCAGTGCCACGTACTTTTTGTTGCCCTTGGGCGCCACGCTGGCGCACGCAACAACGCAATCGGTGGCGGGCACAACCTCGCCACGGTCTTGCGTCTTGCCTGACTGCTCACCAACCCACACCTCGGATCGGCCCTGGACACCCCATGTCTGCACATACTCGATAGCGCCCGTGCCCTCGACCTTGAGCTTGGGCTCGATAACCGTAGCCTGAACCTCGTGCTTCTCGTAAGTGTTACGGCCATCCTTGACCGTCACCTTCTCGCCGCCCTCGAGTTCGCGGCTATCCCATTTGCCCTGCTTCACGCGCTTGCCGTCGACCTTCACCGACAGCTTTTCGCCCCCATGGCGCTTGAGCACGCTGTCATCGACGGCCAGCAGGTCGCCTGCGTCGTAGGTGTCAGTCAACTCCTGGTCGTCGATGAGATTCTGCAGCGTAGAGCCCACACGCACCGCGGTCTTCTGGCCGTTGAGCTCAACGTCCACACTGCGGTTGACGTAGCCCACGACGGCAGCGATAAACAGCACGAGCGCGCAACCCACGGCGATGAGCGCGTAGGGCAGGCGAGACGAACGACGGGGCGTACGGCTGTTGCCGATGCGCGCACTGCGGTCGCTAAAGCCGCGGCTATGGTTGAGATACATCGCGCCGGGCTTACGGTGACGCTTGCGCTGACCGCTGGGCAGCTGCCCCAGGTCGCGGCGCGCCGTCGGACGCGCACCCGAACGCCCGTTTAAGTTGGATCCGTTTTGGCGCATGTGCCCTCCCCCATAAACACAGCAAGCCGGAGCAACAGGTCTCCGGCTTGCCTCCCATCATTTGGTACGTCGCTATTTTGTAGCTTTTGACGAGCCTCCGCTCGCCTTTTGGTATTCGTCCTTAAAGGCCTTGAACATGCCGCGCGTCTTGCCGAGCTGCTTGCCCAGTGCGCGACTGCCCTTGTCCACGGCAACCGATCCCTTGTCGTCGAGCACCTTGGCGCCCTTTTTGACCTTGTCGCCCACCACGACGCTGGCCTCGGCGGCCTTGGCAGCCGCACCGCCCGAATACCCGAGCGACTTGACCTCGTCCGAGACGACCATCGCGCCGTTCTCGTAGCCGCGCAGCATCGTCGGCGGCACCTGCGTGTCACCAACCAAAACACTCGAAGCAGCACCGGCGGTCACATAGAATGCCTGCACGATGCCCGAGCGCGGCTTGAACTCAACGTCCGAGCAATAGCCCACGACGTCGCCCGATTCCGTGCGCACGTCCATACCGACCCAGATGATGCAATCGTCCAGGTTGATGTCGAGGCGCTTGGCCGCAGCGGTATCGTAGGTGCCCTTGACGTCGTCAACCGCGATGGCGCCCTCGTAGACACCAATGGCGTCGAGCGCTACGAATCGGTCGGGACGCTCGATCATACCCGCGATATCGGACTGGCGGACCATAAAGCCGACCACGCGCGTACCGCCCGGGGTAAAGACCGGAAAGTGAATCTTTCCGAGCTTTTTAGGGCTGCGCGGTGTGCCGTCCTTTTTGGTACGCTTGTCCTCAGTAGGCTTGCGATAGATCTTGGCGCCGACAAAATCCCCGGCGCGCATTATGCCTCGGTCGAGGGCTCCGCAGCCTCGGTATCAGCCTCGACGGCGTTCTCGACCACGACGTCGGCGGCAGGCGTCACGTTGCCGCCCGAAATGGCGTCGTTGAGCTGCTCGCGCAGCTGGTCCATGCGCTCGCGGGCCAGGTCGACCTTGGCGCGCAGGTCGTCGGTCTTGGCGTCGACCATCGGGCCAAAGTCATTCACCGCAGCACGGGCCTCCTCGGCGCTGTGCTCGTAGGTGTCGCGCATATTGTCCCAGGCGTCGTTGGCGATATCGGCAGCCATGGCGCGGGTCTCGGCGCCCGAGCGCGGGGCCAGAGCAACGCCGACAATAGCGCCGGCAGCGGCACCAAAAAGTGCGCCGGAGACAAAGCTGAAAGTCTTACCCATGATCATTCCTCTCCTGCGGGCACGTCGGTGCCCACCGTTTGAATGCTGTCCATTATACCCGCAGCGCATCACTTGCCGCTCCGCTCATCTGCGTACGGCAAAGGCGCAGGTACGTGATGGTGATAAACGCGTAGGCCTACTCCTGGGGCATAGCCGGCATGGCCACCGTGGCACCCGGGTCCTCGCCGGCGCCGTCCACGAGCGGCAGGCCGCCCTCATGCGCAGGTCCTGCCGGAACCGTCGCAGCACCGCCAAAGACGGCAGCGGAGGCCTCGTGGTTCTCGGCAACCGCGCCCTCGGTATCAATCGCCACCTGGGGCTCGTCGTCAAAGTTGGGGACGCCCTGGGGCTCGGCGGGAACGGGCTCGGCGGTCGCATCGGCAACGAGCTCGGCGTCGACCGGCACATCGCCCTCGTCAGCGCCCTCGTCCTCGGCAGCATCTTCGCCGTTCGCAGCGGCGACGGCCTCGTGAGGATCCTTGCCCTCGGCATCGGCGCGCATGCCCAACACCAGGTTGCGCAGACCCGCGACCGTGCCTTCCACGTCGGGGGCAGGCTGGTCGGCGTGCAGGTAGGCCCAGTCCATCATAAAGGTGGCCGACGACAGCGCACCAATGGCCAGTGCGTCATCGGGGCACGAAAGCTCAACCTCAAAGACGCGCTCGTCGTGCTCGCTTACGCGCGTGCGGCCGCACGAGATGCTACCGGCAAGACCGGTCTCGTTCATGAGCTCAACCGTCACGTGCTCCAGCAGGTGGCAGAGCTCGGTCTGGCCCATGCAGTCCTGGAACTCGCGACCGGAATCACCCAGGCACAGGTGCTTGGCAATCGCCGGCACCAGGTAATACACGCGCGCCGTGGCCTCGATATCCTCCGAGGTCATGAGCGGCATGCCGGGGTTCACCAGCACATGCGCGCAGATCTTGTCCTCGCTGACGGTGACCTTAAGGATGTTGAACAGGCCTGCCATAACTCTCCCCTACTCTTCCTTGCCCTACTCGTCGCCATCGTGCGGATCCACAGAGCCCGCACCCGACGCCGCCGGCTTCTCTGCCGAAGACTCGGAATCCTTCTTATCGGTTTCGGCCGGAGCGATCACGCGAATGAGCGAGATGCGCTGGCCACGCATCGACTGAACTTTAAACTTGTACCCCGCGACCTCAAACACCTCTCCGATGTCGGGCACCGAGTCGCAAAGCTCCAAAATCCAGCCGGCGATGGTCTCATAATCATCGCTTTCCTCGAGCGGCCAACCAAGCTCAATCGCGTCATCGCACGAAAAACGCCCATCAACGAGCCACTCGCGGCGCGAAAGGCGCGTGAGATACTTGTTGTCGGGGTCGAACTCGTCCTCGATCTCGCCGACGATCTCCTCGACGATATCCTCGATGGTGATAATGCCGGCCGTGCCGCCGTACTCGTCCACGACCACCACGATCTGGTCGTGCGAGGTCTGCATCTCGGACAGTAGCGGCAGGATGTCCTTGGTGTCGGGCACAAAGGTGGCGTCGCGCAAAAAGCCGGCGATGGGCTGGTCACCCTTGCCGTCGAGCGCAGGTTGGATCAGGTCCTTGATGTGCGCAATGCCGGCGACGTTGTCGGGATCCTCGTGATAGACGGGGATGCGGCTGAAGCCGGTCTGGCGCATGGTGGACAGCACGTCGGCGACCGTCTCGTCGTCCTCGCACATGGTGGTGTCCACGCGCGGCACCATGACCTCGCGGGCAACGGTATCGCCCAAGTCAAAGATCTCGTGGATCATACGCTTTTCCTCGTCGAGCAGGTCGTCCTGCTCCGAGACCATGTACTTGATCTCTTCTTCCGAGACGTTTTGGCGGTCGTCGGCGCTCTTGATGCGCAGGATGCGGGCCAGGCCATCGGAGCAGGCGCCGGTCAGCCACACGAGCGGACGGGCGATCTTTTGGAAAAACGACAACGGTCCCACGACCTGCTTGGACACGCCCTCGGCATTGGCCAGGCCGATGCGCTTGGGGACGAGCTCGCCGATCACGATGGACACGAAGGCGACCGCGACGGTGATGATGACCGGCGCCAGGCCGCGCGCGATGGCGGAGAGCGGCG
>CABUAL010000025.1 GCA_902489515.1 uncultured Collinsella sp.
GCGCCGCCATCGTCGGCGTTCCCTCGTTGCAGAACTTCTGGGACTTCTCGACGACGAAGCCGTTGAGGATCTTGACGATGACGTCGAGCTGGATGCCGAGCATGCCGACCGGCAGGCCGATGGCGAGGCCCGTGTCCGCGCCCAGGGTCACGCCGTAGGCGGTGGCGATGATGGCCATCGTGCCGTAGTCGGGAATCGACGAGCCGCCGAAGCCCGCGACGCCGAGCTGCATGAGCTGGATGGTGCCGCCGATGACGAGGCCGGTCTGCCAGTCGCCCATGACGACACCGGTGATAAGGCCCCAGAAGACGGCATAGTTGACGAAGATCATCGGGATGCCGTAGTAGTCCACGTGCTTGATGAAGGCCAGCAGGGTCAAAAGGACGACCTGCAGGATAGTGAAGTTGACCATGATCCCTCCTTAGATGAGGTCGGCGACGGAGACGGGCTTGTCGGCGGGCACGAACTGTGCCGTCACCTTGACGCCGCGGGCGATGAGCGCCTTGTAGCTCTGGACGTTCTCGGCGGAGGCATAGGCGCGCTGGGTGAGCTGGACGCCGCCCTCCTTGACGAGCGAGCCGCCGACGATCAGCGACGGGAGCTCGATGCCCGACTCGACCAGGTGAAGGATCGTCTCGGGCTCCTTGGCGATGACAAAGACCTTCTCGCGGTCGTACTTGCCCGCCGCGAAGTTCTTGAGCGCGGTCTGCTCGGAGATGATCGAGACGGCCATGCCCGCGGGGCGCGCCATCCTCATAGTGGACTTCAGGACCTCGTCGCCGGCGACCTTGTCGTCGATGACCATGACTCGGGTCGCGCCCGACACCGGGGCCCACTGCGTCACGATGATGCCGTGAAGCAGGCGATTGTCGATTCGTGCCATAACAACACTCATGTTTGCTCCTATCAAATGAAGTTTTACGTTCGGTACTGCCTCGGCGCTATCCGGATTCGCGCCGGGCAAGGGGTTATCGGATTATTGAGGACGCGCAGTCAGCTTGCGGCGGCGCGGGGAAGGTCACTCGTCGAGCAGGAGGTCCGAGGAGCCGAGGCGCTCTTCTCGCGCCGGGGCGGCGCTCACGCTTATGTAGTCGAAGACATATGCGATCTCGCTTACGGGAACCTCTACGCGATAGCGCGTCGAGATGCTCGAGAAGCTCTGCCTGAAGGACTCGATGAAATCGGCACGCTCCTCCTCGAAGCGGTCCTGACCAACGTAGGTCTCAATGGGGTTTCTGGTAACAAGGCGCTCGACGAGACAGCAGAGGTGGACGTAGAGCCCAATGATGGCGTTGCTGCCGATCTTCTCGCCTGTCCTGCGCTGAAGCTCGTGCACGGCGCTCTCGATCTCGTGGAATAGCCGCTCCGGGTCGAGGATGGTGATGGAGCGGATGACGTTCTGCAGCGTCATGTTCGAGAGCAGCTTCTCGTGGAAAGAAGAGAGCTCGGAAGCGTCAAGCCACCTGCCGAACACGGCATCAACCTTAGAGGCGGACGCCGTCGACATGATGTCCTCGAGGGCGACGAAGGGGACGGAGGCGACCCCGGGGTCTCCCGTGCCGATGACGGCGCAGACGCGGTGCTCGGAGAAAACGGCGTCATTCGACCCGTTCGCGACGAGCTGCTTGAAGGGCCTCGTGAGCAGGCGCGCGCCTATGGTGCGCGGGAGGCTCTGCGAGACGAGCTGGCGTATCCTCTCCGCGGCGTCGACCCCGGACTCGGAGCAGAAGACGATGGCGTCCTCACGGTTGACGCGCTCGATCACCTTGCAGTGCGTCACGCACGCGGCGGTCGCATCGCCAAGAACCTCGGCGATGGACTTGCCGCCGAGCAGCCCGACCCCGATCTCGAGCGCAAGACCGGTAGAGACGTTGTTCACCACGCCGATAGTGGAGTCGGTAACGTTCTCGAGGGCCTTATAGGCCTCCTCCAAGGAGCCCATGTCGACGAGGAACACGACCCCGGTGCAGTAGGAATGGCGGTCGACGAGGCGCTGGAGCGGACCGACGATGTCCTTCAGCTGCTGGTCGTAGGGCATGTCGACCGCCTCGTACACATGCATGCCGAGCATACGGTTCGCCGCGTCGGCGATGCTCGTCGCCGTTGAGTAGCCGTGGGACAAGATGACGCAGAGCGTTCGAAGGGCCTTCGCGTCGCGAGACTCCGATGCGACGCACAGCGTCAGAAGCGTCTTCGTGAAGTGATCGAGCGAAATTCCCAGCGCCCCTTCCACGTCTGCGGCGACCTGATCGGAGACGCTCGAGGCAAACGGCAATTCGGAGGTCACGGCACCGAGGAGATGGGAGATTTGCTCCGCACAGGCAGACTTTCGCTTAGCCAGGCCGATGCCCGGCCACAACTGCAGGCAAATCTCCTGGGCCAGCAGAAAAGCGACCTTCCTCGAAAGCTCGATGCCATAAGAAGAGCCTGCGTCGGCAAGGACCGCGCCCACGATGCGCTCGAAGGCGCGCGACCTCGAGGAGGTAACGCCGCGGCCGAAGATCAAGTGATCCTCAACGCCGCGCACAGCGGAGACAGCTTGCGAGACGAGCTCGGAGACAGAGAGCTCCCCGGCGCAGAATCGCTCATCGAGAGAGCACAGGGCATCGAGCGCCTGCTCGACCGGCCCTGTGCTCTCGGCGGCATCCAGGGACGCGTCGATCAGAACGCCATCGTCGGGCTGTTGATCGATCTGCGCGGAGGAGAGGAGCCCGCTGGGAAGAAGATACGGGCGAACGACGACGTAGTCGCCCTCGCGATTGAGGAACGCTTTGGCGCAGCAGTTCGTCACGCAGGCGCGCAAGCCGGCGATGTTATCGGAAAAGTCCGCGTTCACGAGGCAACGGTATGCGCCGCGGCTGATCTTCACATCAGAACCGATTCGGCACCCCTCGCTGCGCAGGAAGCTCAAGATGAGATCCTCGCGCTCCTCGGGGGTCCGCTCCTTGAGTGAGGGGACGCGGGCACAGATGGGCATTTTGCTGTAAGCCGAGGAAACCTTCAGGTCATCGGCGGAAAGCGTCGTCGAAAGAACGAGGCGAGCGCGCGGCGCATCCTGGGAGGCATCGAGCCCGAGGGCCGTCGCAAGGCAGTGCTCCATCGCAGAGGGAGAGAGTGCCTCGATGCCGTTGACAAAAACCACACCCCCGCGCGATTTCGCGATCGACTCGTCAAGAAGCCCGTTGAACGAGGCGGCGTCCGGGACCCCGGCGCAGTCGATGCGCACATAGGAGGAGTCGCGGGACAGCAAGCCCTGGTTCTTGCCGTACTCGTACACAAGGCGAGAAAGGAAAGACTTACCGACACCCACGCCGCCGCTCAAGAGGATGGGTAGGCCGAACGGAGGGTACTGAACCGCGGCCTTGCACTGCTCGACAACGGAGCTGAGGCTCAGGTCGAAGCCCACGGCACGCGCGAAGTCACGGTGATCGGCGATTCCCGTCGCCTGGATGAGGTCGGCGAGCGAGGCGTACTCGCTTGCAGAGAGCTTTACCTGAAAACGCTTCTGGAACGCGCGGCGATGAAAATAACGGACAGGCCTGCCCGCCACCTTAACCACAAGGCCGGCGCGAACAAGGTCGTTGAGGTACTGGCTCGCCAGGCTCCTGGAGATGATGAGCGTCTCGGCGATGTCGGAGGTGGACAGACGGGCAAGGTCGTCGAGCGAGACGGCAGAGGTGAGGGCCTCGAGATGCTCGAGAATCCTGTCCCTCATGTCGACGGGCTTCTTTGCCAAGCTGTCCTGTGCGGTCTTGTCCATGACTTCTTACCTCCTTGTACAAGGAGTATAAGGGGAACACAGAGAACGGAAGGGGGCGCGTGGGGGAATCAACAGCCCCGAGGAGAAGTTCACCACTTGAGGGGCAGATAACAACGGCCATTGAACATTCAGGGCCGACGCTCAACACTTCGGCTCGACACTTCGCTTTGGAAAGGGCCCTGCGCGATGGTGCAGCCCTCCATCTCGCAGCACAGGTCGCCGAAGGTCGCGAGGATGCGCTCCTTCTGTTCCGTGGGCGAGACGGCTCGGTGGGCAAGGTCCTCTCAAAAGGGGTCGTCCGACGCCGCAAGACCTCGATGACCGACTACCGCCTCGAGCAAGTGGCGGATTACCTCTGCACCATCGAACTTGCCTTGGTCAAGTGCGAGGCCAAGGAGAACGGTGAGACGTACAACAAGTTCTTCGGAGGTATAGGCTCTTTCAAGAGGAACTGGCTCAAGCAAGCCCGCAACAAGCGGATATAGCTGGTCTCGCGGTTTCGCAAGGAACGGTCAGCTCTCCTCTGGCGAGGAATCCCGGGCGACGTGCTTCGAGCAGCGGAAGCTGAAGCGCAAGCAGAAGCAGCGCGGGCATTGATCGGTGCCGACATGGGCCCAGACGTGAACAGTGCTACGTCCCCTGTTCACGGGGCGCGAAACCGCAAAGGTTGCACAGAGGTTGCAAAATAAGAAGCCCCCGACCTGTTTTCGCAGGTCAGAGGCTTGAAATCAACGAATATCGTTTATTCCCACTCGATGGCTTCGGTTCTGCCGTCCCGTCATTCCAGTTGCGCCCAGTTTTCGGTGCCGCCTCGAGCCGAGTACCGCCAGGTGACACCATGTCGCGTTTCGTCGGCTTTGGGGACAAAAGCTGGGACAACTTCAAAAACTTTTTTCAAACTCAGGGCTTTGAGTTTTTGTTTTTGTCCCAAAGGGCGCGGCGGGACGCCTTTGCAAGCTTAATATCGCCGAAAACGCCCGTTTTGAAACTCAATCGCCCTTTTGCCCGCAAGCCGCCAGCTACAATCGCAAGTGAATTAACGCGGGCGGCTTTCATGCTGGTTGAAAAACCGCAGGTCGCAGCTCTTCGTCGTCCGCGGGTAAAGTGAGTAGTCTCAGGTGGCTTGCCCATGAGTTGGCGAGCGGGCTTTGAGATTCCGCCGACGTCTGGAAACGCTTCGAGCTCCCTTGAATTTCCGGACAGTACATGATATAAGGTAATTGGTTTTCCGTTAGGAAGGCTTCCAAGTGCCGGGGACGTTTTCCCCGGCTTTTTTCTTATCCAGGAGAACAATGCGAGAACTCAGCATCTTCGTCGACGAGTCGGGAAGCGACGGCCTCTCCGACCGCCACTACCTGCTCACCGTCGTCATGCACGACCAATCCGAAAACATCGCGGACTCGATCGCGGCATATGAGGGCGCCCTTCGCGCCAAGGGGCTCCCGGACATACCCTTCCATGCGTCGCCGCTCATGAACGGCAAGGACCAGTACTCGGGGCTCGACCTGAGGACGCGCAAGATGATGCTCGGCTCGTTCCGCGTCTTCTTCCGCCACATGCCCGTAAAGTATCACACCTTCGCATACGCGACCAAGCAGTTCGCCTCGCTCGACAAGCTCGCGGGGGCGATGCGAAGGGATATCGTGAACTTCCTGTTCGACAACCTCGCGGAGCTGCAATCCTACGATATGGTCAAGGTCTATTACGACAACGGCCAGCACTCCATCGCCGAGTCACTCCATCGCGCGGTCGAGTACGCGCTGTCGAAGGACGCCGTCGTCTACCGATCGGCGCAGCCCTCCGAGTACCGGCTTTCGCAGGCGGCGGACTACATCTGCACCATGGAACTCACGGCAATCAAATACGCGGAGCACACCGCCACCGCGACGGACGAGAAGTTCTTCGGCAAGTGGTCCGATTTCAAGAAGGGCATACTGAAGGAGGCGCGCAAGAAGCTTCTCTAGCGAAACGCGACCAATAGCTTTGCCGGAATGCGAGGCACGGCTGAGGCTTTCGACTATTCAAACACGAACTCAAATTCCGGCATGAGCGACAGGCGGTCCTCGGCGCTGCTTGTCAGCTTGTCTAGTTCTGCGTCGAGTGCGTCCATGATATAGGCATGGCGCAGGGCTGGCTTATCTATAGCGGCCCACTTAAGCTGCTTCATGGCATAAGTCGCAAAGACAACCATCTCTGGATAGCTGAGCTCCATGGGGTTCTTGGAAAAGTAGACCCTTCCGGCATCGATGCCCGCAGCGACGCTATGTGCGAGAAATAGCATCGTGGCAAGCTTCGGGTGCTTCTCGCGGTTCGTCGAGAACGGCATCGACTCTGACAGGGTGTTTCCGTCGTGCAGACGTTTGCCAAGATAGCAAAGCCTCACAGATAGCTCCGCGAGCATCACGGGGATGCTCTGGGCACAGAAGTGCTCGAAGTCATATCCCTCGTAATACATGCCCTGAACAATCTCGGCTATGGTTAGCTTCTCCTCGCCGATTTCTCCGAACTGAAGGAGATTGAAGAGCCCCATCAGCGGCGCAGGAAGCCCCATCGACGTGTTGACGTCGGTTTTGAGGTGGATGAATTGGCGCATGAGCGCCTCGGCAACCGTTGGTGCCTTGCGATCCGAGTAGCGGCCTATCTGCTGGACAACGACAGCTCCGGTTTTATCGATGGTTGTAATGCTGCCGCTCAAAATGTCACCAACTCCGATGACGAAGCCAAGCAGCGGATCATGCCCGAGGGAGTAGAGCCTGTGCATGTGCGGGTTCAGCCCCTCGACCCACTCCTCGGTGAATCCCATATTGTAGGGGGCGTCATATGGCACCTTGGCCTCCGCGCTGGCGGCGAGCTTCTTCATCTCGTCTTCGGGCAGCCATTCCTTAAACTTGTCGCGCACGTAGTTCTCCAGTCTACCGCCACGCAACCCCTCCTCGTGGGTTCGCTGGGGAACGCCGACGAGGAACATATCGACCGCAGCAGCCAGAATGCCCGACATCACGGCGAATGCGACATCGTATTTATCAAGGCGATATTTACTGGAGAAGCTCTCATTTAGTTCGGCGAGCCGCCTGTTGATGTCTTCAAAGTCCTCGTTAGACAGGATGTCTTCGAGTCTTCGTTCTTCAGGGACAATCTCATTGGCGTCTGCGACCATTTGCTTCCATGTCGGAACCGATATAAGGGTCGAACGGGCGAAATCAGGGTAATTGCCGTGGCCGTTTTCTGCATCAGCTTGCAAGAGGTTACTGTCCTCGAGCGACGAGGGGCTTTCTCTGGCGGCAAGCTTCCCAAGTCGTTCATCCTGGGCCAAGAGAACCGTTTCAAGCTCGCTGCGCTGCTTCTTTCGAAACTTAAACATTTTGAAGCGACTCTTCTACTAAGGCCATGCGTTCTCTGAGCCGTGCGTTTTCAGATTCAAGCCTTTTGATTTGAAGCTTGTTTATCCAGTTTTGCTTGCTTTGCGACTCGAGCGCCAGAATCTCGGCTTCATGCTTGCGAATCACTTTGGTGAGCTTCGCCTTCTCCTTCTCGGCCTTGCGGCGCTCAATCCATGCTCCGATACCAGCCGCTCCAAACAAACCTACGACGGCGGCAAAGGGCTTGGCCAGTTTCTTCCAATTTTTACTGAGCAGCTGAGTCGCTTTGCTGAGAAATGAGCCCATCGTCTAAGTCCTTCTACTTCTCTACCACGTAACAACGAAACATTTTACCTCGACTTTGCTTCCAGCCTTGATTCCCAACTTCATCCGGACAGCCCCCAAAGTCAACCGCACATGCCTCACCAACTTTGGGAACCCGATACCCTGAGGCCGGATGAGGAAATCCTGCAATTCGTTGCAAGCAAATGGGAAAGCTCGCATTCCTCGTCGACGAACCCGCAGAGGCGGACAAGCCCGCTAAGAACCCCAAGCGGAGCGTATGCAAGGCATCGAAAGTCCTCAGACAGCCAGCGACGAGCACCAAGGCGCAGCAGGCACATAAAAGCAAACGTAGGCTAAGATTGCCCATCCAAGACCAACCGTACACAGGCTGGCATCAAAAGGAGGCATTTGCCCCTAGAATGCCCTCCCTTGCTGCATGAACTCGGGGATGTTGGCATGGATAATGCCGTCCCTAAGCTGGATGGGGTCGCTTCGCGTCAGCAGGTATTTGGGATAGTTATCTCTGATCTGTTCAAACGGTCGGTATTCGCGCTCCTCGGTGGTCTGATCAGCCATGATGGTCATGGCCACCTGAACGTATGCGTAGCCCATCTCGGGGTTTCTGAGGATGAAGTCGCATTCCAGCTTGCCGATGCGTCCGACGCTGACCTTGCAACCCTGCGCGAGAGCGTAGCGATAAACGATGTTCTCGAGGACGGGCCCGTAGCTGATGCGGTTGTCGGTGTTGAGGGCGAAGTAGAAGCTCAGGTCCGCCAGGTAGTACTTTTGCTCGCCCCGCAGCGATTTCCGCGACTTCAGGTCGAAGCGGGCGCACTTGCTGACGATCTTCGCGTCTTCGAGGATCTGGAGGTATCGCGCGAGCGTCTCGCGCTTGACCTTCACGCCCTGCTTGCTCTCGAGGTCGGATTGGATGTTCGCAAGCGACGTGGTGGCGCCGAAGTTGTTGATGACGTAGTCGCGCACCTGGTTGAACACGGAGACGTTCTTTATCTTCACGCGCCTGCGGATGTCCTTTTCGAAGATTTCCTCGATAACGGCGGCAACGTAAGCGCGCTTGTCTGCGAGCTCGGGGTAATCCATCGCCTTCGGGAAACCGCCCTCGAGGATGTAGGCGTCGAACTCCGCGACCGGGTTCGGGTTCACGGGCAGTCCCAAGAAGCGCTTCATCTGGCAATACTCGCCGAAGTCCAGCGTCTGCATCTCGAATTCGATGTAGCGCCCGGTCAGCTTCGTGGCCAGTTCGCCCGAGAGCAGGTAGGAGTTTGAGCCGGTGATGAAGATGGAGAAGCCGCCTTCGGTGCGGAACCCGTTGAGCACGTCCTCGAAGCCGCCGACGTTTTGCACCTCGTCGATGAAGAGGTACTTCGTCCCCGAGATGCCGAGCAGGGGCTCGACGAGGGCCTCGAGCTGTTCCGGGGCCTTGACGGATCGGTACCCGTATCGGTCTAGGTCGAAAAAGACGATGTGCTCGTCATCGACGCCTTCTGCCCTCAGCTCTTCGGCGATGCACTGCATGAGGCAGGACTTACCGCAGCGGCGGACGCCGGTGATGACCTTGATCATCCCGTCGTCATGGTAGAAGCCGCGGATCTTCTTCAGGTAGTTTTCTCTAGGGAACAAACGCACACTGGCTCCAATCTTCGTTGGAGCCAGTATATCAAATTACAGGTTTATTGGGGTATTCCTTATCGCTAAAACGATTCATACCCCCATAACTAAGGAATTTCCTACTCCCACTCGATAACGGGTGCCGCAGGTAAATGAGGCGCTCGTTTTGCCTCAGTCCGTTCTATCAGGCATTCTCCCATCGCCGTTTGATACTCATTTGGTCCTCACGCCGGCTAATCTGACCACAATTAGGGCAGGGCATACCCCTTCTTAAATCGCTCGTCAAAGGGACAGAAATCGCTATAGACATAGCCGTCAATAAGCGATGAACCGTTCGGTTGGCGTATCTCATGCTGTCGGAACTTCTCGACATAGCCATCGGACTTATCGTGCTCGAAATAGTCGAACTGATCAAGCCATTCGTCGTATTCATCGGCCCGCTTCACGCGCGTTTCATACCTCTTCGCCCATTCAAAAAGAAAAGAGTCGGGAACAGGCGCTCTCGCTAGAAGCGCCGGCCCCTCTTCCAGCTGAACCGGAATCAATCCATATGAAGCCGAGAGCTGAAATAGCGCATGAGCAGCTTGAACAGGACTACCGAAATCGGTAAATACAAGCGCTCCCCTCTTCACCTCAAGAGCGCTGGACAGTTTTTGAAGCGCCGCATATTTCGGCACCCTAGCCCCCTGCTCATACGAGCGTAGCGTTGCGAGGGAGAGATCGGCCTCTCGGGCCAAATCCAGCTGGGTCTTTGCAGGGGTACACCGCGCCCTTAGCTCTGGCAGCTTCTTGGACTGCATCCTATTTTGCCAGGGCGTAATCGGCACCCAGGACTCTCGCGGATCATATTCATATCGAAGGGGAAACTGGGACGGATCAAAGTCTGCTGCGTAGTTGTCCTTCCATCTTTCATAGTCGTCTCGGTCGGAGTCGCTCTCGATCTGAGCATACTGAGCGGCCCACTTTTTTAGAAACGCCTTCATGAAGGGCGAGGTCGGCTTGAGCGCAGAATAGTGCTCGTTTGCAACAGGCTCGAATCCGTATGTCGCGGCGAATTGGAAAAAAGCCTGAGCAATCAGATCCGTATCACTGAAGTCGTAATAGTGCAGCGACTCGGCCCGTATTCCGAAAGCATTCGCAAGTCTATCCAAATGCTCCTCCTTCGGGGCGGACTTCATCAGCTCGTAATTTCTTAAGGCCGATTCCGGGATTCCCGCTGCCTGCGCGGCCACCTTTCGAGTCCATTTTCGCGTCGAACGAAGACGAAGCAGCTTCTGAGACAGCTGCTGCCTTCCCCAGCGTTTACTCGTCTGTTCCCATTCCCTATCGACCACATATGACGACAAAGCTTCCGAAATTGCACCTACGCAGTCGACGGCAGTCATCCAAATACACCTCCAACAAATAGTTGCCTCAAGTGTACACGTGAAACCTTATGTGTGCAGAAAATGTATTAGATGCGATTTCCGCAGCAAGATTGAAGTCAATTTCTAATTTTTGTAGCACTTGAGGCTTTTTTTGGACATAATCAAGACAAGGGGGCAACCGGTGCCCCACCCTGGAAAGGAGACTACATATGACACGTCAGCTTATCGGCGCGGAGGAGGTTGCCGAGATCACGGGCATGAGCAAGTCCTATTCGTTCAAGCTGATCAAGACTTTGAATGCAGAGCTTGCAGCTCAGGGGATCATGACCATCCCCGGGAAGGTCCAGCGCTCGTATTTCGAGGCACGCCTTCTCTCCACCCCTTCTAAGCAGAAGGTGGCGATGGCCCATGTCGGTTAGCCGCGACAAGAAGCGCGGGACCTGGACAGTCGAGGCTTGGTATCGCAACTCTATGGGCGAGCGTCATAAGAAGACGAAGCGCGGGTTCGCCTCCAAGAAGGAGGCTGTGGCTTGGGAGCGCGACTTCCTCGCCTCCTGCGACGAGCGTGTCGAGGTCACCGTCGAGGCCTTCGTCAAAACCATGTACGCACGTGACATCTACCCTCGACTGCGAGTCGGCACCAGGCTCACCAAGGATGCCATTATCGACAAGTACATCCTGCCCATTTTTGGCCCCATGCGCCTTTGTGACGTCAAGGCCGCGGACGTGGTGCGTTGGGAGAATTGGCTCCTTGAGCAGAACCTGTCGCAGAGCTATCTCCACACCATCTGCAACCAGTTCTCAGCCATCTTCAACCACGCCGTCCGATTCTACCGCCTGCCCCAGAATCCCATGTTGGCGGCGGGAAAGGTCGGCTCCAAGCGCCCCGAGAAGGAGATGCTCTACTGGACCCCTGCCGAGTTCAAGCGCTTCTCCCAGGCCATCGAGGACAAGCCGCTCATCTACCTTGCATTCCTCACGCTCTACCTCTCGGGCTGTCGCGAGGGCGAGCTCCTCGCCCTCCGTCCGGAAGACATCGACTTCAATCTCAACGTTATCCGTATCCGTCATTCCTACGCCCGCATCAAGGGCGAAGACGTTATCGGTCCACCCAAGACGCGCGCCTCGAAGCGGGACATCGTCATGCCGAGCCTCCTTCGTGAGGAGCTGCGTGATTATCTGTCGACAAATCCCGAGATCGCCCCTATCGACCGGCTCTTCCCCGTCACGAAGCACGCGTTGTCGCATGAGATGAAGAGGGGTTGCGAGCTCTCGGGCGTGAAGCGCATCCGCATCCACGACATCCGCCACTCGCATGTCAGTGCGCTCATCAACAGCGGCTACTCGCCCACGGCGATCGCCGACCGCATGGGTCACGAGACCGCCGAGGTCACGGAGATGTACTCGCATCTTTTCCCCTCGACCCAGCACGACCTCGTGGAGGCGCTGGACGAGGTGATGTCGGATGTCTAGGCCGATTGTGGACGCCAAGGGACGCCGTCGCTGCAAGACCATCGCCTTCCGCATGTCGCCCGCAGAGGCGGACCAGCTCGACCTCCGCGTCGCTTTGAGCGGTCTGTCGAAGCAGGACTTCATCGCGAGAAGCCTGCTGGAAGGCACTTTTACTGTGGTCGCAACCACCCGTATGCGCAAGGCGGTTAAGGAGCGCATGGGACCTGTCGTAGCGGAACTCCGGCGTATCCGGCGCGCAGGAGATATGGACGACGAGCTCGTCGAGTCGCTTGAGACGCTCGCCGCCTTTGCCGGATCGTTCGCGTCCGAGCGCTCCCCTGTGGAGCTTGAAGACGCCCTAATCGCAAACCTGGGTCTGGACGACGGCCTCCCCTACCAAAGCTCGGCCGTCGCCCAAAAACATGAGCCCACACGCAAGGAGGACTCTGTCGATGAATCTTAGCATGATGAATTCCGCCCGACGCCGCGCCGTCTTGCGCGACTACCGCCTCGACCACCCCTTGTCGGAGGAAGAGCTGGTCGAGCGCCTTATCGACACGGAGCTTCGCCTCCGCCGGCTCGAAGCACTTGCCTCCAGCCGTGCGTCGTCGCTATCGCGCCACC
>CABUAL010000026.1 GCA_902489515.1 uncultured Collinsella sp.
GGCCTTGGCGCGCAGGCTGTTAGGGGCGCGCACGACCGAGAGCGATGCAAATGGCAACACCCAGTCGCAGGATCAGCAGGCGCAGACGGACGATACGCAAGACAGTTCTACCTCTGCCAATTCGTCCTCGAACACCCAAAACCAATCGCAGGGCACCGATTCCTCTACGGCCAACAGCAGCACGCCGTCCGGCACGACCGACTCAAGCCAAACGACTGGCGGTTCGCAGCCGAGCACGGGCGGCCAGACGAGCGACACCACTTCGGGAACGGGCACAGCAGACAGCAACAACACCAACAGCTCGAACAGCTCGAGTGGAACCGCGTCCGGCACGGCATCTGACAACTCGAGCCAAGGCACGGCATCGGGCAACTAAGTACATTTGCCTCTCATAGATAACCGACCTGTACAACGGGCGCGAATCGAAAGCGGTTCGCGCCCGTTTGCCTTGGGCGCCGCCATGGCGAACGCTATGCGATGGTAAGATGCTTTACATGTGTAAAGAGGAGATTTGCCATGAGCAAGACAATAGTTAGGCCCACGCTTTCGCTGGGCAACCACATCTATCTGTATCGCCTGCTGCGCGACGCGATTGGGTGCGGCAAGCAAACGTTTATGACACAGGTCGAGGAGGCGCTCGCCGCCGGCGACATGACCGCTTATGACCTGGGCTTTGAGTCCACGCGTGAGCTGCTCGAGGAGCTCGACGACTGCATTAAGCTGACCGTCTTTAAGGGCGGTCGCCTGTATGCCACCGTCATCGCCAACGAGGCTTGGGATGCCGCCCTTGCCAAGGGCGAGGACAAGCCCAAGGCAGCCAAGGGAGCCAAGCAGTCCTACAAAAAGAAAAAGCGCGGCGAGAAGGACCTCAAGGCCGTGCGTCCCAAGCACGTTAAACGTCCCAAGCCAGAAACCATGGTTGAAGCCGTGCCGGAGCCCGAGCCCGAGGCAGAGATCGAAGTCGCTATTGAGGTAACAGCAGAAACCGAAATCACCGCCACGACCGATCCCGAAGTCATATCTGAGCAGGAAACCACTGCGGAGCTCTACGAAGTTCCCAAGTCGACAACCGAAGAAGCCGCTGACCAGCCCGAGACGTCTGCATTCCAAAACAGCGATGTCTTTGGTGACAAGGCCGAGGACGATCAGTCCGACGAGCCCGCAGATCAAGACGCTACCGAGTCGGCGCCGGAGCCCGAGGCACCGCAGCCCGCCATCTCGCTCACGGTCGTCTATGACCCCGAGAACGCCAACGCCGGCATCACCACCATGGCATCCACGCCCATCGAGGCAAAGCCGTCTATCGAGGCGGAGGACGCCCCAGAAGCCGATGCCAAAACCGAGACTGAAGACACATCCGTCTCCGTGGAACCGACAGATTCCGCAGTTAATCCGGAACCGGTGCCTGAGTCTGTACCCGTCATCGAGTCCACATCCGCACCTGTACCGGCTCCGGTCCCCGCGCCCGCAGCACCGACCATCCCTGAGGACTTCCCCGTCGATTTCGCAACCGAGGTCTTCTGCCCCGGCCCGCTTCTGCACCAGCTGTCGACCTATCTCCCCTACGGCGCCGATACCCTCGGCATCGTCGGCGAGTACTACTGGATCGCCCGCGAGCGCGGTACCATCGAGGCCGCGCGAAACCGCGCAAGCTTCCCCCTGCGCTACACGCAGGCCGGCGAGCGCCACGAAGTTACCGTGCGCGTCCGCCGCAACACCACCGGTGGCCTCGGATCCACCTGGGCCATCGATAAAGTCGAAGAACCCGGGCAGTAACGACAAACGGCTCAAATCCAAATCAGGATTTGAGCCGTTTTTATTTGTTGATGTTGCGTAACCAACAGCGAGCGGGCCGCAAGTGCCCCAGGTTGCCGTGAAAGAGGAGCGACGCGTACTTCGATACGCGAGCGACGGCTTGAACGGCAAGATGGGGTGCTTGCGACCCGCGCAGCGTCGAGCAGTTACGCGGTTTGGAAAACCGCGTAACGATCTAGTCGCGCGTCAGCTTACGGTGGATACGATGCGGCTGGGCCGCGTCCTCGCCCAGGCGCTCGATG
The DNA here is from genome assembly GCA_902489515.1 of uncultured Collinsella sp. Taxonomy (GTDB): domain Bacteria; phylum Actinomycetota; class Coriobacteriia; order Coriobacteriales; family Coriobacteriaceae; genus Collinsella. Next base: position 2,058 of record CABUAL010000026.1, read on the forward strand.
CGATTGGCCTGATAGGCCTCGAAGTTGCCCTCGAACCAATACCAGTTGCCCGGATTCTCGTCGGTGCCCTCCCACGCCAGAATGTGTGTGGCGACGCGGTCCAGGAACATACGGTCGTGGCTAATGACCACCGAGCAGCCCGGGAACTCGAGCAGCGCCGCTTCGAGCGAGGACAGCGTCTCGACGTCGAGGTCGTTCGTGGGCTCGTCGAGGAGCAGCAGGTTGCCGCCCTGCTTGAGCGTGAGCGCCAGGTTCAGACGGTTGCGCTCGCCACCGGAGAGCACGCCAGCGCGCTTCTGCTGGTCCTGGCCCTTAAAGCCAAAGCTCGCCACGTACGCGCGGCTGGGGACCTCGGTCTCGCCCACCATCATGTGGTCCAGGCCATCCGAGACGACCTCCCACAGGTTCTTGTCGGGGTCGATGCCGGAACGGTTCTGGTCGACGTAGGAAATCTTGACGGTCTCGCCCACCTCGAGCTCGCCCGAAGTCAGCGGCTCCAGGCCCACGATGGTCTTGAACAGCGTGGTCTTACCGACACCGTTGGGGCCGATGACGCCCACGATGCCGTTGCGCGGCAGGGTGAACGAAAGGTCGTCGATGAGCACGCGACCGTCGAATTCCTTGTGCAGATGATGGGCCTCGAGCACCTTGTTGCCCAGACGCGGGCCCACAGGGATACGGATGTCGGTCCAGTCGAGCTTCTGGCTTGCGCGGGCCTCGGCCTCCATCTCCTCGTAGCGAGCCAGACGAGCCTTATTCTTGGCCTGGCGAGCCTTGGGCGAGCTGCGCACCCACTCGAGCTCGGCCTCCATGCGCTTGGCGAGCTTGGCGTCACGGTTGCCCTGGGCCTCGATACGCGCGGCCTTGGTCTCCAGATACGTGGAGTAGTTGCCCTTGTAGGGATAGAGGTGACCGCGGTCGACCTCGCAGATCCACTCGGCAACGTTATCCAGGAAGTAGCGATCGTGCGTGACGGCAAGCACCGCGCCCTGGTAGTTGTGAAGGAAGTGCTCGAGCCACAGGATCGACTCAGCGTCTAGGTGGTTTGTGGGCTCGTCAAGCAGCAGCAGGTCGGGAGCCTCGAGCAGCAGCTTGCACAGGGCCACGCGACGGCGCTCGCCGCCGGAAAGCACGTTGACCGGCATGTCGGAATCGGGCAGCTGCAGGGCGTCCATGGCCTGGCCGAGCTTGGAATCGATATCCCAGCCATCAGCGGCGTCGATCTCGTCCTGGAGCTTGCCCATCTCGGCCATGAGGGCGTCCATGTCGCAGTCCGGGTCGCACATCTCCTCGCCGATCTTGTTGAAGCGATCGATCTTGGCAATCATGTCGCCAAACGCCATGCGCACGTTCTCGATGACGGTCTTGTCGTCGTCGAGCGGCGGCTCCTGTTGCAGGATACCCACGGTGTAGCCGGGGGTGAGCCTGGCATCGCCGTTGGAAACTTCCTCGATGCCGGCCATGATCTTGAGCAGGGTCGACTTGCCCATGCCGTTGGGACCCACGACGCCGATCTTGGCACCGGGGTAGAAGCTCAGGGTCACGTCGTCAAGGATTACCTTGTCGCCATGGGCCTTGCGAGCCTGATACATCTGGTAGATAAACTCTGCCATTTGCCTGTTCTATCCTTTCTACCTGCTGTTTCCCTATTCTTGATTCGCTTTAGTAGAAACGAAATGAGGAAACCAGCTCTGAAACGTAACGAAAAAGGGGCATGGTTGCCCACACCCCCTAATACTACCTGGGAAAAGTCCCCCGGAACATACTATGAACTGCGTACGCTAGTTTTCCGCAACCTTAACGAGCGGCTCGCTGCGATTTGCGCCACAACAGATACGAGTAGACGTAGACGGCTCCAACCGAACCAAACGCCAGAACCGCAATCACCGCGGCGACGACTTCACTCGAAAGCACGCCGCCTGCCACGCCCATCACAATCAGGCCAATACCCAGCACCATAAAGCAGGCGCCGCCAAAACGCTGCGTACGGCGCCAGTTCTCGGGATCGGCAAGCGCCCAAGGTGTCTTGATACCGAGCGTATAGTTCTGCTTCACACGCGGCAAGTAGTTGCCTACGCCGATGAACAGCAAACCGACAACACCGGAAATCAGCACGTTAACCGAACCGACCGCCGGCACCACGCCCCAGACCGTAAGCTCTCCCAGCCAGCTTATGGCGCACATGAACAAGGTGAAGGCGATTACGAAGCCCTGATAGAACTTGCCCGAGGTTCGATATGCCTCGCCTTTGGGGTCGATGCGCGGCACCACGCAGAACATTGCGAGAAGCGCCAGAGGCAGCGCGCCGAGCGCGGAGGCCATCCAGCTAGGACCCCAACCGTCGACGGCGCCGTTCGCGCCCCAGTGCGTGGGAATCTGCGCAGGCAAGCTCGGCATCACCATGAGGTGCGCTACGACATTGGCGACGCACAGAGCGACCAGCGCAATCCACACGCGCGACGATACCCCCGTGGGGTGAATGCCCTTGTTTTCGTTATTCATCCTTATCACCTTCAGTGTTTGTAAAGCCCATAAACCAGCCAATTAAATCCTGCATGACGGTGGTGTTTAAGCTGTATACGATGTTTTGGCCATGGCGCTCGTCGGTCACCAACCCGGCATTTTTGAGCGTCGCCAAGTGATGGCTTAGCGACGGCTTACTGATATCGAAATGCTCGGCAAGCTCCCCCGCCGTGCAATTGCCCTCGCGCAGCAACTCCAAAATGCGCCGTCGCGTTGGATCGGCAAGCGCCTTAAAACCCTCTCCCGGCATAAGACCTCCTCTCATCATCTCTCATGACGCGCACACTATACTCGATATTTAGATGTTTGTCTAACTGTCTAATCTTGTACTCAAAAAATAGCCGCCTCCGCGTAATGCGAAGACGGCCACTTCTCACGCTACAAACGTGTTTGGGAGTTGGCCAACCCGCTGCAACGGGTGCCATCTGCTTTATCTTATGCGAATCCCGATCCCATTTCAACAAACCCCAAGGGTTCAAATGGAATCGTAATAATACCTATAATGGCGATAGCTAAAACACGACCTGCTTCCCCATCGGAGGATATTTATGACCGAAACCACTGCCGCAGCCGCCATCGAGACACGCGACACCAAGCTCGAGATCATCATGGGCCGCGAGGCACTCGATAAGCTCGCCGATGCTACGGTGTTGGTGCTCGGCTGCGGAGGCGTGGGCTCCAACTGCTGCGAGGCACTCGCCCGCGGCGGCATCGGTCATTTCGTCATTCTGGACAAGGACATCATCGCGCCCAGCAATATCAATCGCCAGGCCATCGCCTTTCACAGCACCATCGGCAAGCGCAAGGTCGATGTTATGGAAGCCATGATCCACGACATCAATCCCACCGCCACCGTTATCAAACGCACCGAATACCTGCTGAGCGACAACATCGACGAGTTCTTCGCGAGCGTTTTGGAGCAGACGGACGGCAAGCTCGACTACGTCGTCGACGCCATCGACACCATCTCGGCCAAGCTCACCATTGCCAAATATGCTCAGGACCACGACATTCGTTTGGTTAGCTCCATGGGCGGGGCCAACAAGCTCCATCCCGAGTGCCTCCGCTTTGCCGACATTTTCGATACGGTACGCGACCCCATGAGCCGCATCATGCGCAAAGAATGTAAGAAGCGCGGAATCAAGAGTCTGCACGTGCTGTTTAGCTGCGAGGAATCGGTTAAGACCCAACCCCGCGACCCGTCCAACATCCACGAGCGTACCGAGTTGGGTACCGCTAGTTTTATGCCGCCCATCATGGGTCAGATGATTGCCGGCGAGGTTATCCGCCAGATCAGTGGACGCGGCACCGAGCGTGTGCGCGCCGACGGCCAACGCCTGGACTAGCGGAGTGCGCCGAGATGGAGCCCCGGTTATTTGATGCACACTGCCATCTTGATTTGATGGCTCACCCGGACGCCGTTGCCGATGAGGCGACGGCACTGGGCTTGGGCCTATTTGATTGCGGCGTCGATCCACGTGACTTTTCGGCCGCAAACGAGCGCGCCCATCGCCAACCAAGCATCATCGCCGGCATTGGGCTTCACCCCTGGTGGCTTGCCGACGGTCGCTGCGGTCCTGCCGAAATCAATCTGCTTTGCGAAGTTGCAGCCCAAGAGCGCTACATCGGCGAGGTGGGACTCGACTTTTCTGCGCGCTTTGCCGGAAGCGAGCCGCTGCAAACACAGGCACTTGACCGGCTCTGCGAGGCTCTCGCGCAACATCCTCTTACCGGGCGTGTGATATCAATTCACGACGTTCGTTCGGCAGGAGCCGTACTGGACGTCCTCGAATCGCATGGACTACTCATCCCAAACCCCGACTCCCCCGCTATCATCTTCCACTGGTTTAGCGGTACTTCGGACGAACTCGTCCGCGCGCGTAATGCGGGCTGTTATTTTTCCGTGAACGAGCGGATGCTCGCCACCAAGCGCGGTCGCGAATACGCCCGACAGATCCCACTCGATCGTTTACTGCTCGAGACCGATGCGCCGGCGGAGGCAAACACCGAAACAAGCGCACAGTCGCTTATCAGATCGCTCACATGGACCTCAGAACGCATCGCCTCACTCAAAAACCGCGACGCAGAGTGCATCGAGTCGGCAGTTTTAGCAAATGCGCACTCTGTTTTTGACCTTCGCTAGCCCCGGTGGGCAAAAAATGCCAAATATGAGTACTGTTGCAAATCCAGTCACATTATTTTACGGCAAAATAGTGCCTTGATAATGTACAGCTATCCATTATCAAGGCACTTTAAGGTGGTTAAAGTCATTTTTAGCAGGTTTTAATCACTCGCAGACACCCAACTAGGCCCTCAAAAGCTAAATTTCGCTGTTACTAAATTAGTGACAGTACTCATATTTAGCATTTATTGTCCATGGAGTCCCGGGGAGGCGACAATTCGACTCCCCGGGACTGCTCGCCTATTCGGAAATCGGCGCCCCATGGCCCCAAGAGCCTTCCATGCCGCATACGGTCGAAGCAAACCCCGCCGCAAAGTCGAGTGCGCGCTCGATGGCCTCGGCGCCATCCTCGCCACGCTTGACAGAATCGAGATAGCACATCAAGAACGAAGTCAGGAACGAGTCACCCGCACCCATGGTGTCCTTCATTTCCGTTACCGGTTTAGCCAGTTGGCGGTAATAACGATCGCCATCATAGGCAATGCAGCCCTCAGCGCCAGCCGTTGCCGATACAAAACGCGGACCTAGGCTCCTCACCCATGCCAGACGCTCGCGAATCTCATCCTCGCTCGCGGCGTCTGCCGCGCTAAAGAATGCGAAGTCAACATAGGGAGCAATCTGCTCGTAGTACTCGTCGGTCGAATCGTCCGAGAAGTCAAACGAAACCGTGACGCCCGCGGCCTTCAACTTGGGAAGTTCGCGCTCGGTAAAGCAATAGTTGCCCGAGTGGACTACGTCGAACTGCTTCATGTACGCAAGGTCAAAGCGATCGAGCACATAGCGAGCATCACCACGGATGCCACCCTCATTGGAGCCAAGGAAAACACGGTCGCCGTTAACGACGGTCACGCGCGCAGCACCATTCTCACCGATGAGCTGCTTGCATTTGGCTAGTTCAACGTCCTCATCTTCAAGACTCGCAATCACATGCTCAGCAGCAGCGTCATTACCAAAGATGCCCATATACGCGGAGCGCGCGGCGCCGCACTTCTTGGCATACACGGCAAAGTTCACCGCATTGCCACCCGGATACATTGTGTGGATATGCTCGTAGCAGTCGACGACGTTGTCGCCAAACCCCAGTGCGCTCACGTTAAATGCCATGACGCCGCCCCTCTCTCTTATGCCAACGGAACCACTGTTGTGACAGCAGTACCGCCCAGAATCTACGCGAGTTCCAGCAGCTCCGGCAGCTGGTCGATAATCTTGTCCGCGGCATCCTGGCTAAAGCCAAAGCGTTCCTCGCGCTTGGCAATGACCGTCAGGCCGGCTCGCTTACCCGCGGTAATGCCCGGAACGGAATCCTCAACGCAGCAGCAACGATTCGCGGGCAGCCCCAGCAGGTCCAGCGCATGCAGGTAGATGTCGGGCTCGGGTTTGCTCTCCTTAAACTGCTCGCCGCTCACCACATACTCAAAGGCATCAGACAGCCCGCATGCGTTGAGCACTTCCTCGATGCTAACCATGGGAGACGAGCTGGCAAGCGCCACGCGAACGCCACGGCGCGGCAGCTCTCGAATCGTATCCACGGCGCCTGGGTTAATCAAAGCCTGATAGTCACGCGGACGCTTATGCGCCCACTCGTCCCAACGGGCCAACGCCTCCTCGCCAGTGAAGTGTCCCTTACCGGCGCGCTCAAACCAATCGACCAGCATATGCAGGAAGAACTGATGCGAGGCACCGACCTGCCCATTCAACTCCTCTTGAGTCAGATTAAGTCCAAGCTCCTTGGCAAACGCGGCAGTCTCGCCCAAGTAGTAATACTCGGTATCGACAATGACGCCGTCCATGTCAAAGATAACGGCGTCGAACGGAAATGCGGACACGGCACCCTCCCTAACAAAAGGACGCCCGCAAGCAGGCGCCCGAGCCATGCATTAATCGGCGATTCTAACCCAGCAGCTTATCCAGCGCCACCGCAATGCCATCTTCGTTGTTATCGGCGGTCACCATCTGGGCTACAGCCTTAACCTCTTCGACGGCGTTACCCATGGCAACACCGGTGCCGGCCCACTCAATCATGGACTTGTCGTTCTGGCCGTCGCCAAACGATACGACCTCACTGGCATCGATGCCGAGCTTGGGCAGGGCACCCTCGAGTGCGCGGGCCTTGTCGATACCGGGCGCCGTGTACTCAAAGTACCAGTCGGCCGTAAACATGCCCGAAAGCGTCTGCTTAAAGGGCGCATACATCTCCTCGTAATGCGCCTGCAGGTAGGCCGGATCGCCCGCCGTCAGCAGCTTGTCCACGGGATAAGCATCAGCGACCTCATGCAGGCTCTCCACCTCGCGAATCTTAAGATCGCACGCATCGCGCTCGTATTTGACGATGTTTTTCTGCGAGCCGTCAGGCAGCGTGATCATGCAGTGATACGAATCCACGACATGTAAATCGCGACCGAGCGAAATCATAGGGATCACGTCAAAATTACGCAGGTGATCAATCAGACGGTGCAGCTCGTCAGCCGGCATAGCCTGGTCAAAAAGGACCTCATCGGTCTGAGCGTCGACCACATGCGCGCCATTAAAGGCAACCAGCAGACCGTCATGGTTTTGAAGGTCGAGCTCCTGCGCCAAGGCGTGCAGTCCCCATGCGGGACGGCCCGAAGCCAAGATGAGCTTAATGCCCGACTCCTGCGCCGCGAGCAGCTTCTCGCGCGTACGCGGGCTAATCACTTTCTGATCGTTGGTGAGCGTACCGTCGATATCCATCGCGATGGCTTTGATTGCCATATATGCCTCCCTGTCATTGAACAACCTTGTCTGAGCCATCATACAGAACACCCATCGCGACTCCGTTTACAACGGGCAAAAAGTCATATTGTCTCGAACATGAACAGCGTGTGGTCGTGAAGCTTTATCGCTCAGGTCAAATACGTCTGCTAGCGACGCTCATCCGTCGGTGCGCCCTCGACGATCGCGATGCCCGCCGATGCACCTAACGCGCTGGCGCCGGCCTCGATGAATGCGCAGGCCTCTTCGTAATTATGGATACCGCCCGCCGCCTTGATTGCCACGGCATCGCCGAGCACCTCGTGCATCAGCCGCACGTCCTCGAGCTTAGCACCGCCAAAGCTTCTGCCGGTCGATGTCTTAAGGAATCCCGGCTTAGCCTCCAGCGCAATCTCACAGACGCGACGCTTGGCGACATCGTCGCCGTCCAGCTTGCACATCTCGACGATCACCTTGTCAGTGATGCCATGCGCGCGACAAAAATCAGCGACGGCAGTCATCTCGCGCTCGATGGCAACAAAATCGCGGTTCTCGACCGACTCCTGATTCAAAACGTAGTCAATCTCGGTAAAGCCACACGCAGCGTATTCCTCAAACCTCGCAAGCTTCTCCTCAAGCGTCATAGTGCCCTGGGGAAAGTCGATAGCGCCGGCAAGGATGATGTCAGAGCCCTCGAGCATGGCGCGGCCCGTCTCGTACTCCTGCAGGTTCGCAAATACGCAGCGAAAGTTGTACTTTAACGCCTTCTCGACATACTGCTCAAACGTGTCCTCGGGGGCATCGATATAGTCGATGTATTTATTGATGGGTTTGGCAAGCGTCATGCTGGGCCTCCTTGTTCGGAGCTGACAACCGATTCGTGGTTTCACGCGAAAAACCACGTTCAATGTACGCCCGGCATGCAAGGACAGCGTCCGCATTCCGACAAGTGGTATGAAATTAGCCGTAAACGTATATTTACGGACAGCGAATGGCACCGCATGCGGATGCCGACAGCAAGGCATCCCCCCTCAATACACCCTCATGCCCATTTAAATAGCAAGGGGCCCGTATCTGTTGGGATGCGGGCCCCTTTCGGCCATGACCTATCTCAGCAGCAAAGACCACTTGCGGTGAGCGCGGTAGAACTCGATCGCACCATCTTATCCGAGCCGGGGCACGTTCGCATAGCGTGGCGCGTGACGGTTGCAAAACCACCCCATTTGAAACAAAGGCAAAAAAGTACTTGCAAAGACGCGTTCCGACATATAAGTTGATAAAAGACCGCCGTTGCGGTTTTAAGTAGATCGAGCATATGAAGTTTCAGTTTTTAGCGTGTAAGAGAAAGAAGATCGGCAAAGTACAGCCCCAAACGCAATGACAACTTAATGAGGTAACTGCCACATGTGAGGCACCCGGGGCATTGCTGTCTCGATTTTGAGCACGATGCCTTCCGCCTTGCATGGGCCGTTCCATCCCGCCCCTGCAGCAACTGCCTCACGGGCTCATTGAAAACCGCATAGCACCCCAACGTCAGCACATCACCCACGGCAAGCACATCACTCACGACAACCAACACATCAACAAACAGCACGAACATCAACCGATTGGAGAAGCTATGACAAACCACCACGCTGAAGACGGCGATAAGAAAAGCATTCTGGATGCCCGCATTGAGCGAGCATATGCAAACGAATATGACGCCGCCTTTGCCGCCGCGACCATCAAGAACTACGCGTCGCTACCGCTCGCGACGATCTTGGCCGACCACCCTCAACTGCTGAAGCGCTGCACAAAGATCATGGGCGACCCCGACATTCGCAAGCTGACAGACCCCTATGCCCCAAAACGCGACAACGATTCGTACGTTCTTACCGTAGGCTGCCTAGCCCATATGCTTACGGCGCTTGACACGAAACTCAAGCTCGAATGGGAACCCGACGAGCGTCATGAACTCGAAAGCAAGCGGAACACCCTGCGCACCGCACTGTTCCTTCCGTTGGACGGCCTCAAGCGCTGCAACGTCGAGCTCAATACACAGGCGCGGCAAAAGCCCGGGACCACGGGGCAGAAAACTCCAAGACCCCATGCGGCCATCGTCGACCGCAACCGATATAACCGCATGACCGCGCATTTTTCTGCCGAGGGAACAGCCATAAGGACGCTAATCGACCTGCTGTGCCTCCTGAGCATCAACGAGCTATTTGAGGGCTATCTCGCCCTTGTTCCCGCGACGGCACCCAAGTCGGTAGCAAAGATCATCGAGACCTGCAGACGCCAGTTTGAGCGCCATCGCAATGGCAGCGAGATGAACGCCAGCATCGCGCAGTACTACGCGGCTCATTACAAAAATGACGGATGTGCCCCTGTCGAGCATCAGCTGCGGCTCGCTGGTGAGCGTGATGCCTCGG
>CABUAL010000027.1 GCA_902489515.1 uncultured Collinsella sp.
CCAGAGCGACAACTTGTCATTCAAAGAGGACGGCATGACCAGAAGGTCTATGCCGTCCTCTTTTCATGCCAATTTGTTCGCTCTGACGGGCGCTCGCTGTTCGTCCTCTACCTGCGGCGCCGTCATGGTCCAAAGTAGTCATTGGGTGTTCCTATAGTTTTGTCTAGTCGTTTAAGAGCGTCCCCAACGACTACATAGCATGAGAGTGGATAATCTCCCGGTTTGAGCCTGCATCCAAGTTCAAAGTGGGAGATTATCCACTCTCATTTGTTATGTGTCCGAAAATCCACGCTCGTTCTACTTTGCCTACATTTGTAGGAACAGTTCGTGGAGGCGGGTGTCTTCGTCGAGTTCGGGGTGGAAGGTTACGCCGAGCTGGTTGCCCTGACGGGCGGCGACGATACGGCCGTCGACTTTCGCTAAGGCCTTGGCGTCGCCGTGGACCTCGACGATGCGGGGCGCGCGGATGAACGTCAGTGGCGCTTCACCGTCGATGCCGGATACCTGCCCCTTGGTTCGAAAGCTGCCGAGCTGCCTGCCGTAGGCATTGCGCTCGACAAGTACATCCATGGTTGCCAAACGCGGCGTGCCCTTATCGTCGTGGGCGGCAAGGTCGTGAGCCAGCAGAATCAGGCCGGCGCAGGTGCCCAGGACGGGCATGCCTTCAACGATACGGGCACGAAGCTCCTCGAGCATGCCCAACTCATCAAGCAGCTTCCCTTGAACGGTAGACTCGCCGCCGGGAAGTACCAGACGGTCAAAGTCCTGCTTCAAATCGGCCGCCTGCCTCAACTCAATACAACGTGTGCCCAGCTCGGACAGCCTCGCCTCGTGCTCGGCAAAAGCGCCTTGGACCGCCAGCACGGCGACCGTTTGGTCTGCATAATCGCTCATGTGTGATCCTTTCTGCTGGACTAGCGCCCGCGCTCCTCCATGATGATCTCGATCTCGTCGGCGTTGATGCCGACCATGGCCTCGCCCAGGTCCTCCGAAAGCTCGGCGATGAGTTTGGCGTCGGTAAAGTTAGCCACAGCCTTAACGATGGCGGCGGCGCGCTTGGCGGGGTCGCCGCTCTTAAAGATGCCCGAGCCGACAAAGACGCCCTCGGCACCCAGCTGCATCATCAGCGCAGCATCGGCCGGGGTTGCCACGCCGCCAGCGGCAAAGTTCACGACGGGAAGCTTTCCCGTGGCATGGACCTCGCGCACCAGCTCGACCGGAACCTGCAGTTGCTTGGCTGCCTCAAAGAGCTCGTCGTCGCGAAGGGCAACAACGTCGCGGATCTGCTTTTGGATCTTGCGCATGTGGCGCACGGCCTGAACGACGTCGCCCGTGCCCGGCTCGCCCTTGGTGCGAATCATCGTGGCACCTTCGGCAACACGGCGCAGCGCCTCGCCCAGATCGCGGGCGCCGCAGACAAACGGCACATCAAACTGGGTCTTGTCGATGTGATAGACGTCATCGGCAGGGGAGAGAACCTCGGACTCGTCGATGTAATCGATCTCGATGGCCTGCAGGACCTGCGCCTCGACAATGTGACCGATGCGGCACTTGGCCATAACAGGGATGGAGACGGCCTCTTGGATGCCCTTGATCATCTTGGGGTCGCTCATGCGCGAGACGCCGCCTGCGGCGCGGATGTCGGCCGGAATGCGCTCGAGTGCCATGACGGCGCAGGCGCCCGCTTCCTCGGCGATGCGCGCCTGCTCGGGTGTGGTGACGTCCATGATGACGCCGCCCTTGAGCATCTGTGCGAGTTCGCGATTGAGTTTGACGCGATCGGCCTTGCTGGTCTGTTCTGCCATGGTTGCTCCCTTGGTTGGCATGTGCATTGTTTGACGGAACATCCTATCGGGGAGCTGGGTATGGCAAAATACTCAGTTTTCGAGATAATAATAAGGTCAGCTTAATATCAGATTGAACAGCTCGATAAGGTCAGGTGGCAAACTCATGCTTGACTACAATTTGGAAAAACGTGGCGAGGCATCGCTCTATGAGTATGTTTATCAGCAAATTCGAGATGATATTGTTGCTGGACGTATTGCGGCGGGGGAGCATCTTCCGTCTAAGCGCGCCTTTGCCAGTCATCTGGGAATCAGTGTCATTACCATCGAGAATGCATATAGCCAGTTACTCGCTGAGGGCTATATTTGCTCAATGCCGCGTCGTGGCTACTACGCTTGCGAGCTTCCGGATGCACCGGTTTTGGCTTCAGCTGCGGAGGACATCGACCGAGATGCCGCCTCTGCGGGTCCCAGCGCGCATGATGTCAACGGACAGGTTGAGCTGTTCGATGCACTTTCTCCTTCCGCTTTGGAGGCGGCGCGGCTTTGGCAAAGTGCGCTACGGGCGACGCTGGCATCCGAAGACGAGCGCGAAATCTTTTCGCCCGCACCGGCGCAGGGCACCGCTCGGCTGCGACGCGCAATTGCTCACCATCTGCGCGGGACAAGGGGTATGAATGTCGACCCCAACAACATCGTTATCGGTGCAGGTGCCCAGCTGCTCGATACTATGTTGGTTCAGTTGCTTGGAGCCGACAAGGTGTATGCCGTTGAGGACCCGGGCTATTTGCGCCTGACGCGCATCTATCAGGCCATGGGTTGCAAAGTTCGGCATATCCCGTTGGATGATGACGGCGTCGACCTGAGCACTCTGCAGAAAACTGGGACCGATGTCCTTCACCTGATGCCGTCTCACCAATATCCAACCGGCCTGGTGACGAGCATCGCGCGTCGATATGCGCTGCTGAGCTGGGCTGCCGAACGGCCGGGTCGATATCTCATCGAAGATGACTTTGATTGTGAGTTCCGCCTTGCCGGCAAGCCGATCCCCGCACTCGCGTCGATCGATGCCGCCCAGTCGGTTATCTACACCAATACGTTTTCGAAGAGCCTGTCATCGGCGTTGCGCCTAGCGTACATGGTGCTGCCCGACGAGCTGATGGAGCGGTTTAGGCGCGACCTTGGTTTTTACGCCTCGTCGGTTAGCTCTATAGATCAAGTTGCATTGGCTCGCTTGCTGGAATCGGGTGATTACGAGCGACATGTGAACCGCGTGCGCGTTCGTGCTCGCGAGGCGCGTGATGGCCTGATGGTGCTTATGCGGAAGGTATTTCCGGCAGGAGAGGTCTCGATCGAGCATGCAGACGCGGGCCTTTACTGCACCGTGGTTGCGGAGCGCGGAACGGGCGGAAGCACTTTTGCACGGGCCCTCACGCGCTCGAGCATCCCTTTTATCGATATCGGTGACTGTTTTTGGTGTGCCGATGGCGCATCTGCCCCTGAAAACTCAACTCATATTCTTGTCCAGTATGACGACCTGAGTCCAAAAGTACTAACTACCTTGGAATTGCAGCTAATGGGGGGCACTCTGCAATCTAAGTGAGTAGACTTTTAGCACTTTGGCGACCAGGCAGTTTTGTAACAAGCTATCTACCTGCGGTTTTGAAAAGCAGGAAGACCGGCCTGCTCGGAATGTTCAAAAAAAGTCTACTCACTTGCCGCGTAAAGCTTCTGCATGAGAAAAAAATGGGGTTTTCAACAGGGCTTCGTCCAGCTCTCGACAAGCTTTTGGCCAGTTGGGGAGGGCTGTTGAAAACTTGGCAGTCCGTTCGGCGCCATTTTTGGTGCGTTCGCGCCAATGCGTGACTGACTGGGTTGAAATTCGTGTTCTCCTGTGCCTATGAAGGATCTACTTTGTGACATATCGGCTTTTAGGTACTGGCGTTTGCCTCCTCAAGTCCGCGCTTTGTGTCCGTCGCTTCCACGACCGGAAGAAGACCGGCAGCGATATGATCTCGCCCGCAACCCGACGGCTGCGGTCGCGCTCGGTTTTCCGTTGCATACATTGGTTCGGACGAGAAACAAACGGACTTGTCCTGCCAGCATTAGGCAGCGGCTGTTTCTTGGTGAGCTCCCCAGGGAATCCGTGCTGGAAACGGAGCATGGATTTTTGATTACGTCTCCTCTACTGACGGCATTCATCATGTCACGGCATCTGACGGATCTTCAGCTTCTTTTGGTATTGGCGGAGATGTGTGGCTTGTTTGCGGTGTGCGCTCTGCCTGCGGCACTTGAGGCGGAGCTTTCGCGTGCAATTGATTCGGGCGCGATCTCGACAACGTTCGGTTGGGTGCGCTGCCCGTCCGAGGACGGCACCGCCTCAAATTTATGGCGTCGAGACGCTTTGGTTTTGGGCGGAGACCTTGACCGTTTTTGTTCAGATGTTTGCGGGATACGTTACGGCAATAGATTTAGGACGGTGTCGCAACTCGTTCCATTGGGTGCCGCGTCGCCTTTTGAGGTCGAGGCGTATTTGCTACTTGCACTGCCGCGATCCCTGGGAGGCGAAGGTTTTTGCGACATAGAGCTTAATGTTGAAGTGATGCTAAGCACAAGTGCTCGAGCGATTGTGGGAAAGTCCCGTGTATATATCGACATACTTCTGTCTTCGCCGGACGGCAGGCGACAGGTGGCCATTGAATGTCAGGGAAAGGCCTCGCACGGACGCGCAGGGGATGGCTTGCGTGACGCTGACCGCATGACGGCCCTTCAGGCCATGGGCTACGATGTGCTTCTCCTGACACACAGACAGATATCGGATGAGGATAGATTCCGCGCGATCGTTAAGGCCGTATGCAGGATGCTCGATGCTGAATATCGTGATAAAAGCTCAGATGAGCAAAGGGCTGAGACATTACTCAGGTCTGAACTATTCGTTGACTGGACAAAATTGGGAGTAATCGACGGAAAGATGCCCGTTAGACACAAAATGGCTCGATCGTGGACGGCTGCGAATCTAAGTGAGTAGACTTTTGGCACTTTGGCGACTAGGTCGTTTTGCAACAAGGCATTTACCTGCGGCTTTATAAAGTGATATGGATGGTCTGCTCGGCAAGTTCCAAAAAGTCTACTCACTTAGTTTTTGACGAGAAGCCGATGCCGAAGGCGGTCCTATTTCAGGTAGTTAACAAGTTTGTGAGGCACGAAAAAGGCCCGAACCATGCGGTCCGGGCCTCATCGAGCTAGAGGTTATGTCTCAGGTTGCTGGCTTAGCCGAAGTAGCGCTTGAGCAGGCCGGCGAAAGCCTTGCCGTGGCGAGCCTCGTCGCGAGCCATCTCGTGCACGGTGTCGTGGATGGCATCGAGGCCAGCGGCCTTGGCGCGCTTAGCAAGATCGGTCTTGCCGGCGGTGGCGCCGTTCTCGGCCTCAACGCGCATCTCGAGGTTCTTCTTGGTGGAGTCGGTTACGACCTCGCCCAGGAGCTCAGCGAACTTGGCAGCGTGCTCGGCCTCCTCGTGGGCAGCCTTCTCCCAGTACAGGCCGATCTCGGGATAGCCCTCGCGATGAGCGACGCGCGCCATGGCCAGGTACATACCGACCTCGGAGCACTCGCCCTCAAAGTTGGCGCGCAGGTCGGCAACGATGTCCTCGGAGACGCCCTCCATCTTGGCGACGCCCACGACGTGCTCGGCAGCCCACTCGAGCTGACCCTCCTCCTGCTTCAGGAAGCGAGAACCGGGAACGCCGCACTGGGGGCACTTGAAGTCCTCGGGCAGCTGGTCGCCGTCGAACTCTTCCACATAACCGCAAACGGGGCAAACAAACTTCATGATTCGATCCTTTCGATCGATGGCGATTGTGCGCTCGTCCGGTCCCGTAAGGGCCCTCTCCGGACGTGCGTCTTGACGAGTTCTATTATCCATAAATGCAACCAAATGTGAAGCCTATTAGGAATGATTTTTAATAAAACAATTTTGAGATATGAAGATGTTGATTGATTAACGATTGGCAGGCCGTCCTTGACCGCCGCTGAGTACAATCGGGCGAGCAAATGTTGACCTATCAACAAATGAAGGAGTTTCCTTTATGCATCTAGCCCGTCGTGCCTGGTGCCGAACATATCAGACGGTTTTTCGCATTGCATTGCCGATCCTGCCCTATACCGAGCCGCGCATTTTAGAGCATGCCGAGGATGTGCCCGCGGTGCTTCAAAAGCGCTCGATCCAGAAGGTCCTTATCGTGACGGATCCCGGCATTGCCCGTCTGGGGCTCACGGCACCGCTCGAGACGGCGCTCGCATGCAGGGGGATTGGCGTTACGGTCTATGCCGAAACGCGTGCAAACCCCACGGTTTCAAACGTGGAAGAAGCGGCGTCCCTGTATCGAGAGAGCGCCTGCCAGGCCATTATCGGTTTTGGCGGAGGATCGGCCATGGACTGCGCCAAGGGCGTGGGTGCACGCATCACGCAGCCAAGCAAGCCCATCAACAAGATGCGCGGCCTGCTGCGGATTCATCGTCGCCTGCCGCTGCTTATCGCCGTTCCCACTACGGCAGGCACGGGAAGCGAGGTCACGCTCGCGGCGGTTATCACCGATGACGAGACGCACTACAAGTACCCCATTAACGACTTTGTGCTTATCCCGCGCTTTGCGGTGCACGACCCCGAGTTTACGCGCGGTCTGCCCGCCTCCATTACGGGGCAGACGGGTATGGACGCCCTGACGCATGCCGTCGAGGCCTTTATCGGGCGAAGCACCACGCCCTATACGCGTAAGATGGCGCGACAGGCGGTGCAGCTCATCCACGACAATTTGCTCGAGGCCTATGAGCATGGCGACGACATGCGTGCGCGTCGCAATATGCTTTCGGCGGCGTATAAGGCGGGCGTTGCGTTTACCCGCTCCTATGTTGGATACGTTCACGCCATCGCACACAGCTTGGGTGGGCGTTACGGGATTCCGCACGGCTTGGCCAACGCTATCATCCTGCCGCACATGCTTCGCGCTTATGGTGACGCCGCCGCCCCCAAGCTTGCCGATCTTGCTCGCATGGCGGGCATTGCGCCGGCTACCGCGCAGGACAGTCTTGCGGCCGAGGCCTTTATCGATTGGGTCGACCGCATGAACGAGGCCCTGGGAATCCCCAAATATGTCTTGGGCATTCGCCGCTCTGACATTCCCGTCCCAAATCGGTCTTGAGATGCCGAGGCCAATCCGCTATACCCCGTTCCGCTTCTAATGGACCGCTTGGAGCTCGAGCATATGTACGAGGTCGTTGCAGGTGGTATGTTTGAGGACGAGAATTAGGAGGGTCCATGAACACCGAGGAAATTGCGCGCATCGTCGGCGATCAGCGCGCCTACTTTAAGACGCACGCCACGTTTGATGTCGATGCTCGACGTCGCGCGCTCGTGAGTTTACGCGATGCGGTGCGGGCCCACGAGGCCGATATCGCTCATGCGCTCAAGACCGATTTGGGAAAGTCGCATGACGAGGCCTATATGTGCGAGATTGGCACATCGCTTTCCGAGATTCGACATCAGATCGCTCACGTGGTTCGATGGAGTCGTCCGCGCCTGCGTCCGTGCGACCTCGCTAACGCCGTGAGCGTGTGCAAAACGCAAACCGTGCCCTATGGCGTCACGCTCATCATGGCGCCCTGGAACTATCCGTTTTTGCTGACGCTCGAGCCGCTCGCTGGCGCCCTTGCCGCGGGCAATACCGTGGTCATCAAGCCGAGCGCCTATGCTCCGGCATCGAGCGCGGTGCTCAGGCAAATCTGTGAAGAGGCATTTGATCCGCGCTTGGTGACGGTTGTCGAGGGCGGGCGCGCCGAGAACGAAGCGCTGCTCGATGAGCACTGGGACAAGATCTTCTTTACCGGTAGCGTTCCGGTCGGCAAACTCGTTATGGAGCGCGCAAGTAAAAACCTTACGCCTGTGACGCTTGAGCTGGGCGGAAAGAGTCCCTGCATCGTGGATGCGACGGCAAACTTGAAGGTTGCGGCACGGCGTATCGCCTTTGGTAAATGGCTCAACGTGGGACAGACCTGCGTGGCGCCCGACTACCTGCTGGTCGATACGCGCGTGCACGACGAGCTGCTGGGCCTCATCAAGGAGGAGGTCCGCCGTATGTTTGGCGAGTATCCGCTCGATAACGAGGGCTACGGTCATATTGTCAACGCCAAGCATTTTGCGCGCGTGCGCGGGCTGATCGATCCCGATAAGGTCGTGCTTGGAGGTACCGCGCGCGAGGCCTCGCTCAAGATCGAGCCGACGATTTTGGACGGCGTGTCCCCCGATGACGCCGTGATGCAGGAGGAGATCTTCGGCCCCATTTTGCCAGTGCTGACGTTTGAGAGCCTTGACGAGGCCGAAGCGTTTATTACGGATCGTCCGACGCCGCTGGCCCTGTATATCTTTAGCCAGGACCGTTCGGTTCAGCAACGCTTTGTGCGCTACGTGCCCTTTGGCGGCGGCTGCGTCAACGACACCATCATGCACTTGGCTACGAGCCATATGGGCTTTGGCGGCATGGGAGCGAGCGGTATGGGGCAGTACCATGGACGCGAGAGCTTCGATACGTTTAGCCACAAGAAGAGCATCGTGAATAAGGCAACGTGGCTGGACGTGCCATTCCGCTACGCTCCTTACGCAAGCTGGAAGCACAAGTTCGTGCGCATGTTTGTGCATTAGAATCAGATGGCGTAGCGACAAACGGTCGAAAAGGCGCGGGTGGGGCGAATTTGTGTCCGCACGGACCCGTAGACTTCTCAATAAGGTTAAACACCGGTTTATCCGGCCGTTAGGGG
The DNA here is from genome assembly GCA_902489515.1 of uncultured Collinsella sp. GTDB lineage: Bacteria > Actinomycetota > Coriobacteriia > Coriobacteriales > Coriobacteriaceae > Collinsella. The sequence goes on from CABUAL010000027.1 coordinate 8,596, forward strand.
AGCTGCTATGTACGAGCCTTCACGTGTTCTTCTGTCGTTTCATATCGCAGGATTTCAATATGCCGATGGCACCTTGGTCCTGGGCGATCTTAAAGCGGGCGATAAACTGACACTGTGCGCCGAGCGCGATAATCCCCATGACCCCGAGGCAGTTGCGATTTACTATGGCAAGACCAAACTTGGCTACGTTCCAGGAAACGAGGTCGGCCCACTGTCCTTGATGATGTATTACGGCCACGAGGACGTATTTGAGGCTCGCGTGCAACAGGTTGCTCCCGAGCGCAGCCCGTGGCACCAGGTGCGCGTTGGCCTCTATGTGGTGGATGCTCGCTAGTCGGCAAGGGAGGCGGCCATGTTTGATGACGACGACCTATTCAATCTGACAGACGATTCGTTTGAGTGGGATCTGCTACTCGATGACGATGAGTTGGAGCAGGATCGTAGGAAACGGCAGGGCAAGAAAACTCAGGGTGACGCTTCGAAAAAGCAAGACAAACGCCGCCGCGGCCTGTTCGGCGGGCTCTTTGGCTAACCGCCGTATCGCTGTGTCTGTATACTTAGCACGAGTTTGACGCGTTGCGAAATGAGGGCATAGACGATGATGTGGTTTACCGCCGACCTGCACCTGGGCGATACGAATATCTTGCACGACATGGATCGGCCGTTTGATTCGGTCGAGGAGATGAACCGCAAGGTCATCGATGCCATCAATGAGTGCGTGGCTGCGGACGACCGCCTCTATATCTTGGGAGACTTTACGTATCGCTTGCCCATGGCGGAGGCGGTGCGCCTGTGCGAGCGTATCGAATGCAAGAATGTGACGCTCATCTGCGGTAACCATGACGGCGACTGGGAAGATCCCGACGCCCCGCAAATTTGGGAAGACGTGCGCGATTACCTGGAGGTTGCTCCCGGCTATGCCAAGGGCCATCGTCTGGTGATGAGCCATTACCCCATGCTCAGCTGGAATGGTAAGGCGCGTGGCGCCATCATGCTACACGGGCATATCCACAGCAGAGGAGACCGCACCAACGCACGCAACCGCGATCGCGAGCGCCCCATTTACCGCTACGATGTGGGCCTCGACGCCAACGAGTACAAGCCCGTAAGCCGCGACCAGATTCTTAGCTTCTTTGGGCTATAGGGCGCCAGAACCACCACAAAGGGGACACAGTGCGCCTTTGTGGTGGTTCTGGCGCCGTTGACATTATGGCGGCGGCGCCTTTTTTGTCCGTGCGGCGCGGTAGAGTGTAGGCGGTTGAAATTTGCGTCCATCGAGGAGCTGCTATGAATGAGATCAAGTGCCCGCATTGTGGCGAAGTCTTTAAGGTCGATGCATCCGGCTATGCGGATATCGTCAAGCAGGTGCGCGATGCCGAGTTTTCGCGCGACTTGGATGAGCGTGTGAAGGCAGTCCAGCGCGAGGGCGAGCAGGCGCTGGAGCTTGAGCGCTCGCGTTCGACGGCTGCTTTGCAGGAGGCAGAGTCTCAGCGCAACGCTCAGCTCGTTGAGCAGAAGAACGCTGCGGCTCAGCAACTGGCACAAGAGGTCGCCAAGCGCGATGCCGAGCTTGCCGAGTTGCGCGCCAAGCTCGAGGGCGCTGCCGCAGAGCGCGAGAGCGCAAGTCAGCGTGCGGCGGTTGAGGCCCGTGCCGATGCTCAGAAGGAGAATGCTGAGCTTCAGCGCGAGATCGATAGCCTGCGTGCGCAGCTTGGGCGCAAAGATGACGAAGCAAAGCTTGCCGAAGCCGCGGTACGCAATGCGACTCAAAATGACCTCGCCGCGCGCGATGCTCAGATTGCGGAGTTGCAGGCAAAGCTTGCCGCCGCAGATAAGGCTCAAGAAATGGCACTCGCAACTGCTGCGGCCGAGGCGCAGCGTAAGCTCGAGGCTGCGCAAAACGAAGCGAATCGTAAGCTTTCCGATTACCAGACAGAAGTGCGTGAGAAGTTCTCGAATGCTAAGACTCAGTCCGAGCGCGAGGCCGAGGGCCTTCGTGCACAGCTTCGTGAGCAAGAACTTTCTGCAAAAATGGAGCTGTCGAAGGCGGTCGCCGCGGCGGAACGAGAGCGCGATGAGGCACGTGCCAAGCTGACGAGCGAGCTGGCGGTGCGCGATTCTCGCGAGGAACAGGTCAAGGCGGCACATGAGCTCGAGCTCGCGCAGGCCAAGCGCGCGAGCGATGACCTGATTCGCTACAAGGACGAAGAGATTGAGCGCCTTAAGGACATGAAGGTCCGCCTGTCCACCAAGATGGTGGGCGAGTCGCTCGAGCAGCACTGCGAGACCGAGTTCAACCGTCTGCGCATGACGGCGTTTCCCAACGCGTACTTCGAGAAGGATAACGATGCGTCCGAGGGCACCAAGGGCGATTTTATCTTCCGTGAGTGCGACGCGAGCGGCAACGAGGTCATCTCAATTATGTTCGAGATGAAAAACGAGAACGACGAGACCGCGACCAAACACAAGAACGAGGATTTCTTTAAGAAACTCGATCACGATCGTCGTCAGAAAGGCTGCGAGTATGCGGTGCTCTGCACCCTGCTGGAGCCCGAGAGTGACCTCTATAACGCGGGTATCGTCGACGTGAGTTACCGCTATGAGAAGATGTACGTGATCCGCCCGCAGTTCTTCATTCCCATGATTACGTTGCTGCGCAACGCCGCCATGGGTTCGCTGCGCTATAAGCAGGAGCTGGCGGAGTACAAGCAGCAGAATATCGACGTCACGAACTTCGAAGCCAAGATGGAAAAGTTCAAGAACGATTTCGGCCTTGCCCCACGTGAGCTTGCG
>CABUAL010000028.1 GCA_902489515.1 uncultured Collinsella sp.
CCCTAAATATCCCCGCCGGCACCCAAAAGCTTGCGCATGACTTGCTCGGGGTTGACTGAGCCGTCGCGCGGGGCCAGGGCGGTGATCTTCTTCTGCATCTTGTACTCGTGCAGCTCTTCCTCGAGCTGGCGTACGCGGGCGCGGAGCTTCTCGTTCTCGCGCTCGCGTTCCTCAGCACGCTCCTTCATATCGAGGATGCGCACCACGCCGGCGAGGTTGATGCCCTCGTCGGTCAGTTGGTTGATGAGTTCCAGACGCTCGATATCGGCACGCGAATACAAGCGCGTGTTGCCGCCCGAGCGCTGGGGGTTCACCAGGCCCTTGGACTCGTAGACGCGCAGAGTCTGCGGATGCATGCCGGTCAGCTCGGCCGCCACGCTGATCATGTACAGCGGTTTGTTCCTATTGTCCTCGGCCATGCTACCTGACCCCTTTCCGTCTCGTTATTGTCCATCATAAGCCCGCGGTCGCGGGCGTGTGCCACGACCGCCCTAGTACGTCGCCTTGTAACGGTTGACCTTCTCGCGATAATCGCGCGTGTCGGCCTCACGCAGCTTGGTCATGGCATCGCGCTCATCGTCGGACAGGTTCGAGGGAACCTGCACCTTGATCTCGACGAGCAGCGCACCCGTGCGGCCGCGATGCTTAACGTCGGGCGCACCCATCTCCTTAAAGCGGAACTTCTTGCCCGTCTGGGTGCCAGCGGGCACCTTCAGACGAACCGTCGCGCCGCCGGGCGTGGGCACATCCACCGTGCAGCCGAGCGCCGCCTCGTAGACCGAGATCGGCACCTCCATGGTCACGTCGGCACCCTTGCGCTTAAACAGCGGATGCTCCTCCACGTGCGTGGTCACGACCAGGTCGCCGCGCTCGCCGCCGGCAACGCCATACTCACCGCGACGCTTGTAGCGTAGCTTGCCGCCGTCGACCGCGCCCGCGGGCACCGAGACCGTAATGGTCTGCTGCTCGCCTGTCGAGGGAATGCGATAGGTGACCTTGTGCGTCACGCCGCGAAACGCGTCCTCGGCCGTCACATCGACGGTCAGCGACAGGTCGCCGCCCTTGCGAGCACGGCTGCGACCCGCGCCGGCACCGGCAGCGCCCGCAGCCCCGGCAAAGCCCGAGCCCCAATCGCTGCCCCAGGCGCCGTTGCCGCTAAAGATGCTGTCGAAGATGTCGCCCCAGCCGCTGGCACCCGCGCCGGCACCGTAGCCGCCGCCATACGCGCCGCCCGCGCCCGGCATGCCGCCAAACATGAGCATCTGGTCGTACTCTTTGCGCTTCTTCTCGTCCGAAAGCGTCTCGTAGGCCTCGCTGATCTCCTTAAACTTGGCCTCGTCGCCGCCGGCATCGGGGTGATATTTTTGCGCGAGCTTGCGAAACGCGCTCTTGATCTCTTTGTCGGAGGCGCTCTTGGATACGCCCAGGATGTCATAGAAGGTTTTGCCTGCAGCCATCGTAGCTCCTCTCCTGTTACGTCCGCCGTCCATGCGGGCGGCGGCCCATGCTTTCATATGGCACTAGGTCAGAAAGGGCCCCGGGTGTTGCCCCGGGGCCCTTCTCAATTACTCCTCGGTGCTCTCGGCCGTATCGGCCGTAGCATCCTCGGGCGCCGCTTCGGGCTCCGGTGCGGGGCGCTTCTCGCCACCGTAGGTCACCGTCACCATCGCGGAACGCAGGATGCGATCCGCCATGCGGTAGCCCTTCTGGTACACGTCGTTGACGGTCTCGTCGTACTGCGATGCGTCCTCGACACGCCCCACGGCCTGGTGCTCGAGCGGGTCGAACGCCTCGCCCTTGGGGTCGATGGGCTCAACGCCCTCGTGCGCAAACACATCGAGCAGCTTGGCATGCACCGCGTCAACGCCATCGACGAACTGCTTAAAATCGTCGGAAAGCTCCTGGCTACGGGCATGGTCGATTGCACGCTCGATATCGTCAACCACCGGCAGCAGCGCAGTGACGAGCTTCTCGGTCGCGCGCTCGCGCTCGGCGATGCGCTCGTTGGCGGTGCGGCGACGGAAGTTCTCCCAGTCGGCCTGCAGACGGGCAGTGCGCTCGGTGGCGTCCTTTGCCTTGTCCTCGGCGGCCTTCTGAGCCTCTGCCGCAGCATCGAGCTCATTGCGCACGTCGGCAAGCTCCTTTTGGGCCTGCTCGAACTTGAGCTTAAAGTCGTTGTCGGCGGCTTCCTCACCGGCGCGGATAGCGGCTTCCACCATCTCGTCCTCGGTCATCGTCGCCTCCTTGTTGGAATCCTCTACCTGGTTCTCGGCAGCCTCGACGGCCTCGGCCTCGTTGACCTCGGTATCGTCGACGGCCTCTACGGGAATCTTCACGTCCTTCTCCTCAGAGTCAACGGGGGCGGCGCCAGCGGCAGCCGCCTCCGTGCGAGCTTTACGGGCGGACATGATTACTTGTCCTCGTCGTCCACAACCTCGTAGTCGGCGTCGACAACGTCATCGTCGGCAGGCTGGGCACCGGCGGACGAAGTCGATCGTATGTGAGCGTCGGCGTAGACAACCTGGGCCAGCTCGTAGGCCACGGACTGCAGGGACTCGCCAGCGGCCTTGATGGCCTCGACGTCAGAGCCCTCGAGCGCCTTCTTGGCGTCGGCGATAGCGGCCTCGGCCTTGGACTTCACGTCGGCGGAAACCTTGTCGCCCAGCTCGTTGAGGGTCTGCTCGGTGGAGTAGCACAGGCTGTCGGTCTGGTTGCGGACCTCGACCTCTTCCTTCTGCTTCTTGTCCTCCTCGGCATGAGCCTCGGCGTCCTTGACCATACGATCGACTTCGTCGTCGGACAGAGCGGTGGAACCGGAAATGGTGATCTGCTGCTCCTTGCCGGTGCCCTTGTCCTTAGCAGAGACCTTGACGATGCCGTTGGCGTCGATGTCGAAGGTGACCTCGATCTGCGGCACGCCGCGGCGGGCAGCCGGGATACCGGTCAGCTGGAACTTACCGAGCGACTTGTTGTCGCGGGCAAGCTCGCGCTCGCCCTGGAGCACGTTGATCTCAACGCTGGTCTGGTTGTCGGCTGCGGTGGAGTAGACCTCGGTCTTGGAGGTCGGGATCGTGGTGTTGCGGTCGATCATCTTGGTCATGATGCCGCCCATGGTCTCAACGCCCAGCGACAGCGGGGTTACGTCGAGCAGCAGGATGCCCTCGACGTCACCGGTGAGCACGCCGCCCTGGACGGCAGCGCCGTCGGCAACGACCTCATCGGGGTTCACGGACATGTTGGGCTGCTTGCCGGTCATGGTCTTGACCAGATCCTGGACAGCGGGCATACGGGTGGAACCGCCGACGAGGATGACCTCGGTCAGATCGGAGAGCTTGAGCTTAGCGTCGCGCAGGGCGTTGGTGACAGGCTGCTTGCAGCGCTCGAGCAGGTCGCGGGTGATCTTCTCGAACTCGGCGCGGGTCAGCGTGTAGTTGAGGTGCAGCGGGCCGGACTGGTTCATGGTAATGAACGGCAGGTTGATGGTGGACTGCTGCGCCGCGGAGAGCTCCTTCTTGGCGTTCTCGGCAGCCTCCTTCAGACGCTGCAGGGCCATGGGGTCCTGACGCAGATCGACGCCGTTCTCCTGCTGGAACTTGTCGGCCATCCAGTCGATGACGCGCTGATCCCAGTCGTCGCCGCCCAGGTGGTTGTCGCCCGAGGTGGACAGAACCTCAAACACGCCGTCGGCGAGGTCGAGGATGGAGACATCGAAGGTGCCGCCGCCCAGGTCGAAGACCAGGATGCGCTGATCGGTGCCCTGCTTGTCCAAGCCATAGGCCAGGGCAGCAGCGGTCGGCTCGTTGACGATACGCTTGACGTTGAGGCCGGCGATCTTACCGGCATCCTTGGTGGCCTGACGCTGAGCGTCGTTGAAGTAGGCCGGGACGGTGATAACGGCGTCGGTGACGGTCTCGCCCAGATACTTCTCGGCGTCAGCCTTCATCTTTGCGAGCGTCATGGCGCTCACCTGCTCGGCGGTGTAATCCTTGCCCTCGATGTCGACGACGGCACGGCCGCCCTGGCCCTCCTTGACCTCGTACGGCACGGTCTTGATCTCGGAGGTGCACTCGGAGTACTTGCGGCCCATGAAGCGCTTGATGGAGAACACGGTGTTCTTGGGGTTGGTGACAGCCTGGTTCTTAGCGGCCTTACCCACGACGCGGTCGCCGTCAGCACGGAAGCCAACAACGGACGGGGTGGTGCGGTCGCCCTCGGCGTTCACGATAATGGTCGGAGAACCGCCCTCGAGGACGGCCATAGCGGAGTTAGTAGTACCAAGGTCGATACCAAGAATCTTACTCATTAGAAATTCCCTCTCTCTTTTGCGTTCGCGCCGCCTCGACGGTCTGTCGCGCGGCGCTTCGGCTTGTCTTTCAGGATGTAGTGTATCCCCTTATGGGCCGGAATATACAAAATCTAAGTCAATTCATATAAGATTTCTTATCTCTGAGAGTTTAGGTTCTTAAATGTGCAGGTAGATGCGCTGATTGAGTTCTCGGCAAATCTATCGAGATCTATGTAGAGATGGCTGAGGTTTGGGTCCGAGGGTGCCTGGGGCTGCCTTGCGGAAAGCTCATCCCGGTTTGAGCGTGGATTCCGGGTCGCAGTTTCCGTCTGAAGGCTCAACCGGAAACCGTATCCCGTTTTGAGAGCTGATACCGGCTCGCATTTTCCTCTAGCGGCCCAACCGGAAACTGCGACCCGTTTTTCGACAAAATAATGGGATGCGGTTTCCGCAAGCACGCTCAATCGCCCTATATTTCAAGTCACCTTTAGCTAACATTTATGCAGTTCAACGGCCCCACCTGCGCGTTTTTTAGTAAACCTTGGCATACTCGGCGAACGGTATGAAGATGCCGGTCAGAGGGTATTGCAAACGGTCGCTCCCGTGGTATGTTTTTGCCCGAATCAAACCGGCGCGCATCGCCTGTAGCGTCGGTCAACAGAGAGGAAACTACCATGGCTCATCCCGTAATTGATGCCGACGAGTGCATCGCTTGTGGCGTTTGCGTCGACTCCTGCCCCGCTGGCGTTCTGGAGCTCCAGGACGTCGCTACCGTCGCTGACGAGGACTCCTGCGTCGCCTGTGGCGCTTGCCAGGACGCTTGCCCCGCTGGCGCGATCACCGAGATCGTCGAGGAGTAACAACTCCCCCACTTGCACACTCACAAGTACACCGTGCACAAAAAGGAGGCCTCCGCATCGCCGCGGAGGCCTCCTTTTGCATATGTGGGCAGTTGCGGTGGAATAGTTCCTGGCTCATTGCTTAGGTGCCGATTGTAGGAACTATTTCACCGCAACTTATAAAGACGGTGTCGGGCTAGGACAAATCATCCTCATAGGGCATTAAATCGGCAAGGTAGCCCTTCTCCTTGAGCATCGCCTCGATCTCGTCGAGGGTCTGTTCGTCCTCCGCCGCAATACGATGGAAGTGATAGCCGCTCGTCACCGTTAGTAGCGGAAAGCTCTTGCCGCTCTCGATATCGCGCAGATAGCGCTCGACATCGCGGCGGTTGCGGATGTCCAGGTCGGCCGTGATCTTGCCGTACACACGATGGTTGACGATCACGTTGAGCACGGCGCCACCCGCGTCGACGATACTCGTGAGCTCATCGCCTGCCTGCTCCACGCTGTGGCGAACCTTGACCAAGCGCGTAGGCACGGCGGGGCTGCTGGGCGCCTCCTGCAGCACGTAGCCGCGGTTGGTCGCCACGATATCGTGCCCATCGGCGCGCAGCAGGGCGATGTCCTGCACCACGATCTGGCGGCTCACACCCACCTCGCGGGCAAGCGCGCTGCCCGATACGGGCCCCTTGGCCCCCTCGAGCACGGCCATGATGGCACGACGACGCTCGCGGGCGTTCATTATTTACCGTCCAGCAGACGCAGGTGCTTAAGCGAGAGGTCGAGGATCGGCGCGGAGTGCGTCAGGGCGCCCGAGCTAATGTAGTCGACACCCAGGTCGGCCAGGGCGCGAATGTTGTTGGCGTCCACGTTGCCCGAGCACTCGGTCTTGGCGCGACCGGCGATAAGCTCGATGGCGGCGGCCATGTCGTCATGGGTCATGTTGTCGAACATGATAATGTCGGCACCGGCCTCCACGGCTTCGCGTACCATGTCCAGGTTCTCGCACTCGATCTCGACCGTCGTGGTAAACGATGCATGGGCGCGCGCCATCTCGATCGCACGCGTCACGCCACCGGCGGCATCGATGTGGTTGTCCTTGAGCATGACGGCCGTCGACAGGTTGTAACGGTGGTTGCTGCCGCCGCCGATCTCGACCGCGGCCTTCTCGAAGACGCGCATGCCCGGCGTGGTCTTGCGTGTGTCGACAAGCACGGTCTTGGTGCCCTCGAGCGCCGCGGCCATCTGGTGCGTATAGGTAGCGATGCCGCTCATGCGCTGCAGGTAGTTGAGCGCCACGCGCTCGCCCGAAAGCAGCACGCGCGCATCGCCACGCACCTGGCCCACGTGGTCACCGGCGTGCACCTCGTCACCATCGGCAACATCAAACAGCACCGAACTCTGCGAATCCAGCAGCTCAAAGGTGCGAGCGAATACATCCAGGCCCGCGATGATGCCATCGGCCTTGGCGATAAGCTCCACCGTGGCGGGACGCGCCGTGGGACACACGCTCGCCGTGCTCACGTCCTCAAAGGTAATGTCCTCGCGCAGAGCCTGCAGAATCAGATCATCGACGACGAGCTTCATGGTAATGGGATTCATGGTCTACTCCTCCACGGCCTGCGTGCCGGCGGCACGGGCCAAATCATCGATTGCCAGGGTATCGGCGCTCAGGGCGCGATGACGGCCATCGAGCGCGGGATCGCCCGCCTGCTCCACGGCCAGCGACTCGCCGGTACGCATATACCACGCGGCGCGACGACCCCAGACCAGTGCCTCGAGCAGGCTGTTTGATGCAAGGCGGTTCTTGCCGTGAACACCGTTGCAAGCCGTCTCGCCCGCGGCGTAGAGCTCGGGCATCGAGGTGCGGCCGTCCTTGTCGACCCACACGCCGCCCATAAAGTAGTGCTGCGTGGGCGTAACGGGGATGGGCTCGTCCAAGATGTCGCGGCCGTCCTCCAGGCAACGTGCGCGAATGTTGGCAAAGTGCCCGGTCACCACATCGCGCTCGACGGGGGCAAAGCTCAGCCACTCGTGCTCGGTGCCGTCCTGCTTCATCTGCTCGCGAATGGCGGCGGCGACCACATCGCGCGGCTGAAGCTCGTCGGTAAAGCGCTCGCCAGCGGCGTTGAGCAAAATCGCGCCCTCGCCGCGGCAGCTCTCGCTGATCAGGAAGGTGCGGCCCGGCTGCGGCGAGAACAGCCCCGTGGGGTGAATCTGCACGTAGTCCAGGTGCTCCATCTTAATGCCATGCTCCTGAGCAATGTAGCAGGCATCGCCCGTGAGCTGCGGGTAGTTGGTCGAATGGTCGTATACGCCTCCGATACCGCCCGTCGCCCACAGCGTGTGGCGGGCATGAATCTTAAACGGCTCGCTGGCATGCACGCCCTCGGCGGCGTTTGCCAGCTCGTCGGCGGGACGAACCGAGTTGTCCTCATCCACGGGAACGGCAACGACGCCGGTGCACACCGTAACGCCATCACGCTCGCCCGTCAGGATGTCGGTCATGGCCACGTGCTCCAAAATCTGCACGTTATCCAGCTTGCGAACGGCTTGGAGCAGCTTGGTCGTGATCTCCTTGCCCGTAATGTCGGCATGGAAGGCAATGCGCGGACGGCTGTGCGCGCCCTCGCGGGTAAAGTCGAGGCTGCCGTCGGCCTTGCGCTCAAAATCCACGCCCATGGCCAGCAGGTCGTTGATGACCGAGCGGCTCGAGCGGATCATAATGTCGACGCTCTCGCGACGGTTCTCATAGTGGCCGGCGTGCATGGTGTCCTCAAAGAAGGCATCGTAGTCCGAGCCCTCGGGCAGCACGCAGATTCCGCCCTGCGCGAGCATCGAATCGCACTCGTCGACCGCGCCCTTGGAGAGCATGATCACGCGCGTGCTCGTCGGCAGGTTGAGAGCCGCGTACAGGCCCGCTACGCCGCAGCCGGCAATGACGACGTCGCACTCCATATCGGGGTATTGCTTGGTTTCCACAGGAATCCTCTCCCTTGAATGTGACATAAGGGACCGTCCCTCATGCCACATTGTTCTAACGCGCTGCGTACTCGAGCATGCGGTCGAGCGTGAGCTTGGCCTGATCGGCAGCCTCGCCCGACACGCCGATCTGCACCTCGCCCTCGCCTGTCTCCAGGCAGTGCACGAGCTTTTCGAGCGTGATGAGATCCATGTTGACGCAGGTGGGCTGCACCGCGGGGAAGTAGAACTTCTTGCCGGTGCCCTGGCAGCGGCGCTCGAGCTCGTAGAGCACGCCGCGGACCGTCACGATAATAAACTCGCTCGCGTCGGACTCCTCGGCATACTTGATGATGCCGGCGGTGGAGCCGATGTAGTCGGCCTCGGCAAGGACGTCGGCCTTGCACTCAGGATGCGCCAGCACGAGCGCGTCGGGGTGGGCCTCCGTCGCGTCGACAATCTGCTCGACGGTGATGATGTGATGGCGCGGGCAGTAGCCGTTGTTGAGAATGACGTGCTTTTGCGGCACCTGCTCGGCTACGAAGCGGCCGAGGTTTTGGTCGGGAATGAACAGGATATGCTGCTGCGGCAGCTCGGACACGATCTTGACGGCGTTGGAGCTGGTGACGCACACGTCGCTCCAGCTCTTGATCTCAACCGTGGAGTTGACGTAGCACACCACGGCCAGGTCGTCGCCGTACTCGGCGCGCGCCGCGTCGACCGTCTCGCGCTTGACCATGTGCGCCATGGGACAGTCCGCGCCCGGCTCGGGCAGCAGCACGGTCTTAGTGGGATTGAGCAGCTTGGCGCTCTCGCCCATAAACTCCACGCCGCACAACACGATGGTCTGCTGCGGCAGGCTCTTGGCGAGCTTTGCCAGGTAGAAGCTATCGCCGACGTAATCGGCAACGGCTTGGACCTCAGGCGCCACGTAATAGTGCGCCAGGATCACCGCGTCACGTTGGGTTTTTAGTTGCTGAATGGCCTCGACGAGCTCTGCGGGCACCAATGCCGCGCGCTCCGTTGCCGTCGTTGCCGATGCCAGGCCGGCCGCAATGTCGCGTGCAAGCTCCGATGCATCCATGTTCGCGCTCTGTGCCATCAAGGCCCCTCTCTTTTGGCGAATCTTGGAGCTTTAGTATGACACCTAGGTTTACAGCTGACAAGACAGCTGTAAACCTAGGTGTAAAGTTGAAATAAAGATTCAGTCATGTGGCATGTCCATATTCGAACTGGCAAGCTGAGGATAGCTGAGCTCTCGATGGCGCAGGAGGCATCTTTCGCCACCGCAATACCGCTTGGCGCGAGTTGCACGCCGTGGGGCGCAAACGGTCCGCACCCCCGCAAGCGGTCCGCACCCAATGTGGCAAAATCGAACTACTTAAGGGGGCCGAATGCTCAAGATTATTGCCTGCGACGATGATGTCGCTTTTCTAGATAGACTGCACCGGATGATCGACCGTTGGTCGACCGAGACGGGCACGGCGGTCGACGTTGCGCTCGTTACGCGTGGCGAGGACCTGCTGGCGCGCCATGCCGCGTCGCGCGCCGACATCATTCTGCTCGACATGATCATGCCGCTCGTCAACGGCATGGACACCGCACGCGAGCTGCGCCAGTCCGACACCGCCGTGCGCCTGGTGTTTCTCACCTCATCGCCCGAGTTTGCACTGGAGTCCTACGAGGTCCGCGCCTTCGACTACCTGCTCAAGCCCGTGACTTACGAACGCCTGGCGCGATTACTCGACGAGCTTTCGAGCATGCGCCCGGCGGCAACCGACGAGCTCGTGATCAAAACTTCCTTTGGCTACCACGCCCTGCGCCTGTCCGACATCGAATATGCCGAGGCGCGCAACAAGCACGTGGTCTTCCACCTGCGCGACGGACGCGATATCGAGGCACTCGAGTCGTTCCGCAGCGTCGAGGACCGTTTGGCGCAAAATGCCACCTTCTTTAAATGCCACCGTAGCTACCAGGTCAACTTGCGCAACATCGACCACTTCGATCGCACGGACATCGTCATGCGCTCCGGCGCGTGCATTCCGCTGTCGCGCAGCAGCAAGCAGGGGTTCCAAGACGCCTACTTTGCGGTGCGCTTCGAGGGCGGGAGGCGCTGATGATCTCCTCGGTCGAAATGGTCCTTTGGGCAATCCACCACGCCACAACGCTGCTCTTTGGCGTCTTTGCTTCGGCGGCGCTGTGCGGTATCGAAATCAATCGACGCCATGCACTCGAGTTGGTGGGGGTCGGAGCCGCAACCGGCGCTGCCTTTTCGCTCGCCAATGTCGTTGGCGGAGAGCTTTTTGCCCGTCAGGTCTATCCGCTCGTCGTGCACCTGCCGCTTACCGTCTACCTGTGTGCGCGCTACCGTCTGAGCCCACTGCTCGCGGCATTGGGCGTCACCAGTGCCTATCTGAGCTGTCAGTTCAGCAACTGGATGGGCATCGCCGCCTTTGCCGCAACCGATTCGCAGATCGCGTACTATCTGGCGCGCATCGCTACCACACTCGCCGTCTTTGCCGTCCTGTTGCATTGGGCCGGCGACATCGGTCCGCGCTTGGCGATTAAAAGCACCACCGAGCTGGGCATCCTTTTAATCCTACCGCTCGTCTATTACGTCTTTGACTATGCCACCAACGTCTACACCACGCTGTTCCACTCGGGCTCGGTGGTGACGGTTGAGTTTTTGGCATTTGCGCTCTGTGCCTTCTATCTTATGTTTCTTGCCGTTTACCTGCGCGAATACGAAGAAAAGGAAACCGCCGAGCGAGAGCGTTGGATGCTCGAAACCCGCGACAGCGCCGCCATCAAAGAGCTTGAGGCTTGGCGTCAATCCGGGCGCGAGCTGTCGATTCTTCGCCACGATATGCGCCACTTCCTACGCGGCCTGGCCGCTTTAATTGAGGAGGGCCATACCGACGAGGCGCTCAAACGCATCGACGAACTCTGCGAAGCCGGCGACCGCACCGCCGTACGCCGCTTCTGCGCCAACGAGACCGTAAACATCGCGCTTTCGTCATTCAACTCGGATATCAATAGAAACGGCATTACCGCCAACCTGCGCGCCGCCGTACCCGAAACCGTCCACGTAGGTGACGCCGACCTGTTTAGCCTGCTCTCAAATGCCTTGGAAAACGCTATCACCGCC
>CABUAL010000029.1 GCA_902489515.1 uncultured Collinsella sp.
CCGTCGCCACGATCGACACCAAACGGTTCTCGCGACTTGCAAGATCACGGTCGTCCTCGAGCTGCAGGTTCTCGCGCACCGTCTCGTCGACCACCGTGTGAGTGATTGGAAGCATGCGGGCAAGCTCGGCCACGACCGGAGCCGTCGCGGTGGCCGTCGCGGCCATAACGACCGGGTCGCCCAGGGCTTTGAGGATATCGGGCATGTCGAGATAGGCGCTGCGGTCGCCGCCCTTGGCAAGGCCAGCGTGGTGCGCCTCATCGATAACGACAAAACCGATGCGCCCCGAACGCGCAAAGCGGTCGCGGTGAATGGACAGGAACTCGGGCGTCGTGAGCACGATGCCGGTACGGCCCGAAGCCAAGCCGGCAAACACGTCATCGCGCGCCGCCTCCACGGTCTCGCCGGTCAGCACGCCAACGCCAATGCCAAGCGATGCCATCGTCGACGAGAGGTGATAGGCCTGGTCGGCAACAAGCGCACGCAGCGGATAGACAAAGATGCTCGCACGTCCGCGAAGCACCGCCTCACGCGCGGCATGTACATGGAAGATGAGCGACTTGCCGCGCCCCGTTCCCATAACGGCCAGAACACTTTGGTGATCGGCCAAGGCATCGAGCGCCTCGACCTGTGCGCGGTGCGGCTGGTTCGATCCGATAAAGCCGTGAATGAGCGAGCGCGTGAGCTCGGTATAGGAAAGCTGGGCAAGCGTCTCGCGCTTACGCGACTCCAGGCGCAGATCGGAGTCCGCCGGTTGTACGCCGCGGCGAAGCTCACATGCCGGATCGTCGATATTGGGTGCCGTGGTATCGCGCACCAAGACATCTTTGATCATGAGCTTGGGCTTCACACGTCCCTGCCAATGCTCGGCAACGGCCTCGAACACCAAGTCGACGGCGCTGTCGCAATTGATAAGCCTGTCGATCTGCGGTACGCGGAACATAATGGCCGGCACGCTCGCGGCGCCATCCGTCGCCACGAAGCGCATATGCTCGCCGGTCTTACCCACCACGGCGCGATCACACATCGTCACGCCCTCGGCAGCCAGCAGCGGCACCTTATTACCCTGGCCAAACGGCTCAAGACGGGAGATCTGCTCGATGGTCTCAATATTCAGCTCGGAGAGGTCGACGGTGGCGGCAACCTCGTCGGTGTCCTCAAAGTCCTCGGCGGGAAGCTCGGACAACACGGCGGAAAGACGTCGACGAAACTCATCGAGCTTAGATGCCTCGATGGTCACGCCCACCGCACCGGCATGCCCGCCGCGGCGAATCAGCAGGTCGGAGCAGCGCTCTACGGCCTCGAACAGGTTGACCTTGCCTACCGAGCGGCCCGACCCACGTGCAACGCCGTCCTCGATCGAGAAGAGCAGCGCCGGCACGTGATAGCGATTGGTCAGGCGGCTCGCCACGATGCCCTTGACGCCCTCGTGCCAGCCCTCGCCGCCCACGACGATTGCGCGCCCGCCGTCATAAGCCTCCTCGACCTTCGCCATGGCATCGCGCGTGAGCTCCGCCTCGATCTCACGGCGCTGGCGGTTGATTTCCTCGAGCTCAGCCGCCAGCGCGCTTGCTTCGATGGGATTGCGGGCAAGCAGCAGGTCGAGCGCCAGCTTGGGATCGGCCATGCGGCCGGCAGCGTTTAAGCGGGGAATGAGCGAGAATGACAGGCCATCCGCCGTAATGCTCGAAAGGTCCGCCTTGGCAAGCGCGGCAAGCGCGATATAGCCGGGGCGAGCGGTTACGCGCATCTGCTGGATGCCCTCGGCAACCAGCGCGCGGTTCTCGGGCGTGAGCGGCATCATGTCGGACACGGTGCCCAGCGCCGCGACCTCGATTAGCGAACGCCAATACGACGGCTTGCCCAGGCGCTCACCCAGGACTTGCACCAGCTTGAGCGCCACACCAGCACCGGCAAGCTCGCGCGAGGGGCCCTCGTCCTCGAGCTTGGGGTCGGTCAGGGGCACACCCTGCGGCACCTGGTCGGAGGGCTCGTGATGGTCCGTGACCACCAAATCGATCCCCAGGTCCTCCAAATAGGAAACCTCTTCCTTGGCGGCAATGCCGTTATCGACGGTCACGATCAGCTGGGGGCGAGCGAGCTCGTTAACGCGGTCGAGTGCCGCGCGCGAAAGACCGTAGCCCTCATCAAAGCGGTGCGGAATAAACGGCGTGACATCGGCGCCAAACGTGCGCAGCGCCTCGGTCAACAGGCAGGTCGACGTAATACCGTCAACGTCAAAATCGCCAAAGACTGCAATGTGCTCGTGGTTGCGAATAGCACGCTCGACGCGGTCGGCAACGACCGACATGCCCGGGATAATGAGTGGGTCGGCCCAGTCGCGATCGAGCGAAGGCGTCAAAAACAATTGGCCCTCTTTGATGGAGTCAATGCCGTGCGCGACCATAATGCGCGCCACCAGCCCGGGAATGCCCAGACCAGCCGAAAGCTCCTTTTCGAGCTCGGGGTTTTGCTGAGCGACCGCCCAGCGATGCGTCGTCTTAAGCGATGACATAGGCACCCACCCCTGATAGGGGCAGGTCGCCGCGATACCTCTCACGGTTCATAGCGATGAGTCCTCTGTGTATGCCCGCTTCGGCAGGCAGATCTGTTGAACGGTTTTATTATACCGTGCAGCGCGGACGCAAAACGCCGCGGTGCGCCGCGGTTTCGGCAAACGATGGCGGTAATGGCCTCGAAATAATCGAGCGTTTCAGCCGCACGGACGCATACGAGCGTCTAGCATATCCATACAAACGAGTTCGCGGATAAAGGGAGTCACGGGACATATGAAGCAATGGGCTGGACTGGGAAAGTTCCTCGCGGGGCATATGCAGATCATCGTTCCGATTTGCGTGGCGCTCGGCGTGCTCTTTCCCCAGCAGATCGGCGTGCTCAAGCCCATTGTTCCCGCCCTCTTCGCCTTTATGACGTTTCAGGGCGCGCTCAGCAACACCTTCCACCAGGTAGCCGAGGTGTTCCGCCGTCCCCTGCACCTGATTTTGGCACTGCTCGTCTCGGCGGCGCTTATTCCCATCGCGGCCTATGCCATGGGATCGTTATTCTTTGGCTCCAATCCCAACCTTGTCTGCGGCATCGTGCTCGAGTACAGCGTGCCCGTGGCCGTCACCGCTTTTATGTGGATCAGCATGTTCGGCGGCAACGGCCCGCTCGCGCTCACCATCATCCTGACGTCCTCGGTTATCTCCCCTGTGACGATTCCGCTCACGCTTAAGCTCTTGCTGGGTGCCACCGTCTCGATCGATGTGCCGAGCATGATGCAAGACATGGCCTTTATGATCGCCATCCCCGCCGTGCTCGGCATCGTGATCAACGAGCTCACGCGTGGATGGGGACACGAGAAGCTCTCCCCCGTGCTCTCGCCCGCCTGCAAATTCATGATGATGGGCGTTATCGCCTCCAACTCCACCGCCATGAGCGAGTACGTGCTGCACATGAACGCGGTGCGCTTGGAAGTCGCCCTCTTTATTTTGGTCTTCGCCATCAGTGGCTTTGTCGTCGGTTTTCTGGTCGCCCATGCGCTGCATCTGCCATATAGCGAGACGACCACCATGTGCTTTACCTGCGGCATGCGTAACATCTCTTCGGGCGCCGTCATCGCCACGCAGTACTTTCCGGGCGAAGTCGTGTTTCCCGTCATGTGCGGAACGCTGTTTCAGCAGGTACTCGCCTCGCTTATCGGGCATCTCTTTGAGCGTCTGACCGGCGAGGAGCGCGCCGCCCAGCGCAAGCGCGTCGAAGCCGGCCGCGACGCCATGGCACGCTAGACTGTCCGCATTACGCGGGTATTAGTCTTGCTATACGAGCGTTTCCAGATGCGTACGCAGGCGCTCAGCATCGATATCGAGCGTTGTCTCAGCATTGACCTGGGCCAAACGATAGCCGACAAAGTAGGGCGAAACCACCCAACGCGGCAGCGCCTTGGCAATGGTCCGACCGCCCAGGTGATAGAAGAACAGGTTATACGACTCTGCGCGACCACCGTGGTGCTCGTTCAGGATATAGCGCAGAGCTACCTGGATTGCATCGGCGAAGAGATCCGCCTCGGTTTGATCTCTCGTGTCATCGCTGGCGGCGATTCCCTGCGGGGCTGAAACGTTGATCTCAAAGAACCCCATGATGGGTTCGGTTGAGATGTTGGCCGAGATCCTCCCCTGTTGCCAGACATTGATGCCTTCGAAATTGGCGGAAGCCAGCGAAGCATAGCCGTCTTCCTGCTCCAAACCCACAATCTGCATGTGCGGATGAACGAGGCTACCGCCCGAGAGCGGACCCTTGTTCTTGTACATGAGAACGCTTCGATACTGCTGTGAATCGATCATCTGCTGCCAGCAACCCAGGGCAAACCGCATCACATGGTGGAGTTCATCCGGCTCATAGGTCACCAGGTCGGCATCGTGATCGGCCGACTCGATCAGCACGGTTTGACGGGTGGCGCGCAGGGTCTTGAACTTATTCTCGAGCCAAATGCAATCGCCATCACGGCGAATGATGTCGGTGAGCCCTTCTGTATCGCAAAAGGGGCACGCGGTGCCGGGACGACGGTTGTCGTCGGGCTTACCGTTCGCCTGCTGAACGTCAAATACCAGCGTCACGGGTTATACCTCCAGCGGCACAATCTTGGTGCCATGGAGCTCGGAGACGCCCAGTGCCGCCGCCACGGTATCGCGGTTGACCGTGGAAATGCCGCCGCCGGGAAGGATGGTCAAGCGGTCGCCCGCATACTCGATCAAGCGGGCCAGGTTTTCGAAGTTGTCCTCGATCGGCGTACCGGCAGCGCCACCATGCGTCAGGATGCGTGTGATGCCGCAGTCGGCGAGTATGTCAATCGCGTCGAGCTGAGCCTCGGGCGAGAGCTGATCAAACGCCATGTGGAAGGTGATGTCGATGGGCTCACGCTTGCATTCCTCGGTCGCGCAGCCCGCGGCCATCACGAGAGCGCCCAACGTAAGCTCGTCGAGCGCCCATCCGCCAGCGCAGGGCTTGCAGCTGCCAAAGACCAAGCCGTCAACGCCGGCGCTTACGGCAAGGCCCAGGTCCATCTCCATCATGCGCAGCTCGTCCTGGTTGTAATGAAAGTCACCGCCACGCGGGCGAATCATGCACATCACTCGCGCGTCATGCTCGTGAGCATAGCTGACTGTAGCGCTGATAACGCCGGCCGAAGGCGTGGTGCCACCAACGGCAAGGTTATCGCACAGCTCGATGCGCTTTGCACCGGCATCGATAGCTGCCGGCACCCGCTCAAAGTTCTCGGCACAAAACTCATACAGCATAGATAGACCCCCAAAGACAGCAGATGTTTTCCGACGGGCATTGTCACACATCCCCATGAAGTTGCGGTGGAATAGGGACTCTTTTGGCCTCTGGAGCCCGTATTCAGTCCCTATTTCACCGCAAATAAAAAGGGGCGCTGACTGAGATAGTCAGCGCCCCTTTTGTTAGGTGGGTTAGCCTCCGAGGTAGGCTTTGCGGACGTTATCGTCGTGCAGGAGCTCTTGGCCGGTGCCGGTCATGGTGATCTTGCCGGTCTCGAGCACGTAACCGCGTGTGGCGATGGAAAGCGCCATCTGCGCGTTTTGCTCGACCAGAAGCACCGTGGTGCCGGCCTTGTGCAGGTCCTCGACAATCTGGAAGATCTGTTCGATCAGAATCGGTGCCAGACCCATGGAAGGTTCGTCGAGCATAAGCAGTTTGGGGTTACTCATAAGGGCGCGCCCCATAACGAGCATCTGCTGCTCGCCGCCTGAAAGGGTGCCGGCGACCTGGCGACGACGTTCCTTCAGGCGCGGGAACTGCTCGTAGACGCGCTCCAGGCCCGGAGCCACCGTGGACTTGGGCTGCGTATAGGCGCCCATCTCCAGGTTCTCCTCAACCGTCATCTGCAAAAAGGCGCGACGACCCTCGGGAACCTGAGCCAGGCCCTTACCAACCAGCTTATCAGCGGGCGTATGGGTAATGTCCTCGCCCATAAACTTGATGGAACCGGTCTTGGAGCGAAGCAGGCCCGAAACGGTCTTGAGCGTTGTGGACTTGCCGGCACCGTTCGCACCGATCAGGGCCACGATCTCGCCCTCGTTGACGTTAAAGGAGATGTCCTTGATGGCGTGGATGGCGCCGTACCAGACGTTGATGTTGTAGACGGAAAGCATCGGCTCTGCCATTTAGTTCTCCCCCTTATTCTGCTTGCCCAGATACGCCTCGATAACGGCATCGTTGTTCTGGATTTCCTCGGCCGTGCCCTTGGCGATGACCTTGCCAAAGTTAAGCACGCAGATACCCTCGCAAATATTCATGACGAGCGACATGTCGTGCTCAATAAGCATGATGGCGATACCAAAGGTGTCGCGAATCTTAACGATGTTCTCCATGAGCTCGGCGGTCTCGGACGGGTTCATGCCTGCGGCAGGCTCGTCGAGCAGCAGCAGTTTGGGGTTGGTGGCAAGCGCGCGGACGATCTCCAGACGACGCTGAGCGCCGTAAGGCAGCGATCCGGCCTGCTCGTTTGCCAGATGCTCCATATCAAAGATGGACAGCAGCTCCATGGCGCGTTCGTGAGCAGCCTTCTCGTGCTTCCAGCACGTCGGCAGGCGCAGCACGCCCTCAAAACCGGAGTAGCGCTCCTGATTGTGCAGACCGACCTTGACGTTGTCCTCCACCGTCATGGTGTTGAACAGGCGAATGTTCTGGAATGTACGGGCAATACCCATGCGGTTGACCTGATAGACCGACTTGCCCGAGGTGTCCTCACCGTCGAGCAGGATGGTGCCGTGCGTGGGCTGATACACCTTGGTGAGCAGGTTAAAGACCGTGGTCTTACCGGCACCGTTGGGGCCGATCAGACCGGCGATCTCGGTCTTGCCGATAGTCAGGCTAAAGTCGTCGACTGCCTTAAGGCCACCGAACTCAATGCCCAGGTGGATGCACTCGAGTGCCGGGCGCTGACCCAGGTCGCGGTCGGGAACGATGGCGCCAGAAGGATACGGGACCATCTTGCCCTTGTTGAACTCAAATTTACTGGGCATCGGCTGCCACCTCCTTCTTGGAAGCAAAGCGGTCCTTGACGCGACCGAAGAACGCCTTGAGCTGCGGGTTGTTGGTAAAGATCATGACCAAGATCAGCACGATGGCGTAGATGAGCATGCGGTAGTCCGAGAACTGACGGAGCAGCTCGGGAAGCACCGTGAGCAGCGCCGCGGCGATAACGGAACCGCGCATATTGCCCAGACCGCCCAGGACCACGAACACCAGGATGAGGATGGACGTGTTGAAGTCGAACTTGGTGGCGGAGAGCTGCGAGAAGTTACCGCCGAAGAGAGCTCCGGCGGCACCGGCGAGGGCAGCGGAAACCACGAAGGCGATCATGCGGTACTGGGTGACGGAGATGCCCACGGACTCGGCAGCGATCTTGTTATCGCGCACGGCCATAATGGCACGGCCGGTACGGCTGCGAACCAGGTTGAGCACGATCACGAGTGCGACCATGACCAGGATGGCACCGGCGAGGAAGGTCGAATAGGTCGACACGCCCGATGCGCCCTGCGCGCCCTTGATGATGGCGGTGCCGTCCTCGAGCAGGTGCAGGTCGTCAATCGTGGAGTTGCCCGTGATGTTAAAGATCACATGCAGGCCGCGGGAATCGACGCCCACGATAAGGCAGGTGACGATCTCTTTGATGATCTCGCCAAAGGCCAAGGTCACGATGGCCAGGTAATCGCCGCTCAGGCGAAGAACCGGGATACCGATCAGGAAGCCCAGAATGGCAGCGGCGATAGCGCCGACCACAATGCTGATGATCAGGCGCATCGGATCGGACGGAACGGCACTCTCCAGCGCGACGGCGGTGACGATGCCCGTATAGGCGCCGACGCTCATAAAGCCCGCGTGGCCCAGCGACAAGTCGCCCGCGATGCCGACGACGAGGTTAAGGGAGATGGCCATGACGATATAGGCCGTGATGGGAACCAGCTGACCGGCAATCATGCGCGGAATCATGTGGTTAGACTGCATAAAGAACACGATGGCGAACGCCACGATGCACATGGTGTACGTGACAAAGTCGTGACGCGTCTGCCTGTCTTTAAGAAACTTCATAACGCTCACCTATACCTTCTCGGGAACGTACTTGCCCAAGAGGCCGGCAGGCTTGACGAGCAGGACGATGATCAAAACACCAAAGACGATGGAGTTGGCAAGGCTCGTGGAAATGTAAGCCTGCGCCATTGCCTCGATGATGCCGATGAGAATGCCGCCGACAAAGGCACCGGGGATGGAGCCGATGCCGCCGAAAACGGCAGCGTCGAAGGCCTTGATGCCAGGCATGGCGCCCGTGGTGGGCTGCAGGACCGGCGAGTAGGAGCACAGGAGCACGCCGGCGATGGCAGCGAGGGCGGAGCCGATGGCAAACGTCATCGAGATGGTGCGGTTGACGTTGATGCCCATGAGCTGAGCGGCGGCCTTGTCCTCGGACACGGCGCGCATGGCCTTGCCCATCTTGGTCTTACCTGTAAAGAACATCAGGCCGGCCATGATAACCAGGCAGGCGACGATGGTGACGAGTGAGACGGCGCTTACGTTAAACTTGGCCAAGAACTCCGGCACCGGGAAGGTGACGAGCGAAGTGAAGTTCTTGGGCGTGGCGCCCCACAGAAGCTGCGCGGCGTTCTGCAGGAAGTAAGACACGCCGATGGCCGTGATCAGAACGGCCAGCGGGCCTGCTTGGCGCAGCGGCTTATAGGCCAGACCCTCAATGAGAACACCGAGAACCGTGCAGACCACACAAGAGAGAACTACAGATGCCCAGCCCGGGAGGCCGAGATACGACGTGGCGCAGAACGAGACATAGGCACCGACCATGATGACATCGCCGTGAGCGAAGTTGAGCATCTTGGCGATACCGTAGACCATGGTGTAGCCCAACGCGATGATGGCGTAGACGCTGCCCATGGACAGGCCGTTGACCAGGTATTGGATAAAGACCGTCATGTTCCACATCCCCCTTTCGAATAGGTTTCCAGTTAATGTATGAAACAGGGACGTTACACTGTCCCTAGATACCAAGCAAGCAGGGAAGGCCAAAACCTCCCCTGCTTGGGATCAAAACCGCTCTATGTAAGGCGGCCAATTAGGCCTGTACGTACTTGCCGTCGGTGATGACGTACGCCGTGGGCTCCTTCTGGACCTGGCCCTTATCGTTCCAGGTGAGCTTGCCGGTCAGACCGTCAACGGTAATCTTGAGCATAGCCTTGGACAGCTTCTCGGCGACCTCGGTCGGATCGGCGTCGACACCAAGACCGGCCTCCTTGACGGCCTCGGCCACCGCGTGCACGCCGTCGTAGGCGTCGGCGGCAAACTGGTCGGGGGTATCGCCGTACTTATCCTTGTAAGCGTTAACGAAGTCGGCGTTCTTCTCGTCGTCGGCGGAGAACGGGGTCATGAGCAGCAGGCCCTCGGCAAGAGAGGTATCGAAGCCCTCAACGCCCAGGATGCCGTCCATGCCGTCGCAGCCCATCATCTTGACGTCGTAGCCCATGTCCTTGGCGTTCTTGAGCAGGACGGACGCCGGCGTGTAGTAGATCGGCGCAAAGATCATGGTGGCGCCGGCCTGCTTGGCCTTGGTCAGCTGGTTGGTAAAGCTCGTGGCGGAGTCGTCCTTAAAGGTCTCCTCGTCAACAATCTCGAGCTTGGACTCAGCGGCCTGGGCCTTAAAGGAATCTGCGATGCCCGAAGAATAGGCGTCGCCGGAGTTATAGAACAGCACGAACTTCTCGTCCGCATACTTCTGCGCCAGGAACTTGGCAGCGTTGACACCCTGGTTGGGGTCGGTGAAGCAAACCTGGAAGACGCAATCCTTGCCGTCGGTGACGTCCTCGGAGGACGCGGACGGGGTGATCATGAACGTCTTGGGGTCGTTACCGCACTCGGCGGCAACGGCAACCGACGCACCCGTGGTGGTCGGGCCGACGAGGGCCTGCATGCCCCAGTCGAGCAGGGTGTTGAAGGCGTTGACGGCCTTCTCGCCATCGGCCTGGTCATCCTCGGCCTTGCTGGCAAGCGGCAACTCCTTGGTCGAGAAATCCTTGCAGCCAAGCTCGACACCCTGGGTAACGGACTTGCCGTAGGACGCGTTGGCGCCGGTCAGCGGGCCGATGGTGCCGATCTTAAACGAAGCGTCGCCCGAAGCGGAACCGCTATCGCCGCCGTTGGAGGAGCAGCCAGCTAGAATGGACATCGCCCCCAGACCTGCTGCGCTCGCGATAACGCTCCTGCGATTCATAACAGGGTTCAATGACTTACCGGTGAGGCTCGACATGCGGCTCTCCTCTCAAATCTCGTCGGGTTTCGGTTACCCGACAGGCCATCCTTCGCCGTGTTCGGCGTTCGCAAAATACTAGACGCTTTAGTTAAGGAAAGTGGCGATTATTTCAACTTTTCTTTTGTTTTGCCAATTTATCCATAATTCTGCGTATTACTGTCGGTTTATGCAGTTTAGCCACTTTATTGTGTGAAAGTAATGTTTCCGTTCTGTTACAGGCGTCCTTGCCCTGAATAAAACGGCCCGCCGGTCTCGTTATATGCACTTAGGCGGCGATGTACTTGCCGTCCTGAATCACATAGGCTGTCCATGCCGTCGGCACCCATTAGTGTCATGTCGTAGCTCATGTCCTTGGCGTTCTTGAGCAAAACGGACGCTGGGGTGTAATAGATCGGGGCAAAAATAAGCGTGGCTCCGACAAGGAAACTCCTGCGGTTAAGTACGTTGTTGATGCTAAACATGGTGTCCCCCTTTTCGCTGGCCGCGGTGCGGCCGTCTTGCGGTACGGGGCAAACCTTATGGCGCAAACGTTGACAGTTTGTTACGGAAGTTCGTTTATAGCGAGCATGTTTCCAATGTTTCCGCAGCGTTTCGGGGGTGCTGTTTTGTGCGACTCCTGTTGCCTGGCGAGCACGCGCCCTCGGTTCACGCTAGAATGCACTCAACCTTTAAGCGGTTAATCCATCCATAAGATGCACGAAGGAGCTATCTATGAGCGAACCCCTGCGCACCGTGAACGTCGGTCTGATCGGTCTGGGAACCGTCGGCGGCGGCGTGGCCCGTCTGATCAAGAGCCACCACGATGAG